>NZ_JBHTRF010000025.1:0-114482 GCF_042796115.1 Kitasatospora sp. NPDC056446
GGCCCCCGCGCCGCCCCGCGGGGGGGCCGCCCCGCTCCGCCACGCGGGCGTCCGGCGCCCGGACCGGTGCCGCCCCGCGCGGGCGGCCGCTCCCCCGAGGCACCCGCTACAGCTCCTCCACCACCTCCACGCCCGGGACCAGCCGCGCCAGGTCCCGGAAGAACCGCTCCCCGTCGACCACCGCCTCGGGCGGGTGCACCCCCGCCGCCGCCACCGTCCCGTCCAGCAACTGCGCCAGCCCCAGCCCGGCGGGCACACCGGTCGACTCCGCCATGTCCGCCATCAGCTCCTCGGCCCCCGTCAGCCTGGCCAGCACGGCCGCCGGGCGGCCGTCGCGGGTCCCGGTGGCGGCGGCGAAGAACGGCGGGAGGGTGCCGGGGCCGCGCAGCCACGGGGTGCGGAGAGCGGCGCGCAGGACGCGGCGCGGGCCGGGTCGGTCCAGGTCGGCGGCGGCGGTCTCGTTGACGAGCCGCCCGGCGTCCAGGTCGTCGCGCAGCACGTCCAGGTAGGCGGCGGTGCCGGCCTTCAGCACCATCAGGTTGGCGGCCGCGCCGCCGGGCCGCAGGCTGCGGTGCAGGGTGACCGGCTCCGGGTGGCCGACGGTGTACGCCGTCCCCCGGTGGCCGCCGGGCAGGTCGAGGGCGACCGGGCGCAGCGGGGGCCGCCGCACGATCCGGCCGCCCTCGACCACCGCGACCGTGCCGCTGATCTGCTGCATCCAGTGCACGGCGGCGGCAGACACGGTGCCGCCCGGGTCGAGCAGCGAGGTGTCGGTCCGGGGCCCGACGTCGACCGGCCAGGCAGTGTACACGTCGGTGAGGGTGTCGAGGCGGGCGGCGGCCCGGGCGGCGAGCAGGTTGCTGACGCCGGGGCTGGCGCCCATGCCGATGACCGCGCGCACCCCGGCGGCGCGGGCTTCGCCGTCCAGTTCCAGCATGGCGACGGTGGGTTCCCAGTCGTCGCAGATGTCCAGGTAGTGGGTGCCGGTGCGGATCGCGGCGCGCAGCACGTCGAGGCCGAAGCGGTAGTAGGGCCCGACGGTGTTCAGCACGGCGTCGGCCCGGTCGAGGGCGGCGTGCAGTTCCGCCGGGTCCGTGACGTCCACGCGCAGCGGGCGCACCGGTACGGCCGTCGCGCCGGCGAGCGCGGCGGCGACCCGGCGGGCGGCCGCCGGGTCGCGGTCGGCGACCACGAGTTCGTGGACGCCGGGGAGCGCGGCCGTGACCCGCGCGGCGACCCGGCCCATCGCGCCGGCTCCGCCGAGGGCGAGCACCTTCATCGTCGTCAGCCCTTCCGGTGGTCGAGTGAGGCGAGGAACTCCCGGATGCCGTCGAGGTAGCCCGGGGCGAAGAGCGAGCGCGGTGCGGCGATCGCGAGGAAGGTGCTCCGGAGGCCGGAGCGCGCGACGGATTCGGGGAGCATCTCGTGGGTGGCGTCCCGGAGGCGCTGCACCCGGAGCTGCCCGGGCGCGGTGAGCAGCCGTCGGTAGCCGGCCTCGGTGTCGTCGCTGTCGACGTTGGTGTCCCGGCCGCCGAGGACGAGGTGTACCGGGACCCGGACGGCGGCGAGGTCCTCGGTGGCGTCCGAGAGGTGGTTGCGCTTGTCGAACTCCCAGCGCTCCGGGGTGAGTCCGTCGGTGTCGCCGCCGTCCGCCCGGTACTGCTCGAAGCTCCGGCCGGCCGCCAGCGCGGCCCGGGTCCGGTCGCTGCGGGCGATCGCGGCCGCGGTCTCCTCCGGGGACGCGTGCCGGGCCGCGAGTCCGGCGAGCAGGTTGTAACGGCCCTGCCGGAGCCAGTTGATCGCGGGGGCGACGGCGATCACGAACTTCACGTCGGCGGACTGCCGGGCCGCCCTGGGCATCACCCAGCCGGCCTGGCTGGCGCCCCAGAGGCCGATCCGGGCGGGGTCGATGCCGGGTCTGGTCCTGGCCCAGGCGACGGCGGCGAGGGTCTCGTCGGCGCGGTCCTGGATGCTCTGGTCGAGCCAGTTGCCGGGGGCTCCGGCGACGCCGGGCTTGTCCCAGGAGAGCGTGGCGTAGCCGGCCTCGGCCATGGCCTCCCAGAGCGGCCGGTAGAAGGTGTCGTGGGTGGCGTCGGTGGGGCCGTCCCCGTGGACGAAGACGACCAGTCCGTACGGGCCCTGGCGGCCGGTCGGACGGGCCAGGACCCCGTGCAGCGGCTGTCTGCCGCCGGTGATGACGACCCGCTCCTCGGTGAGGTCGTAGGTGTTCTGGTACCCGACCCAGCCGCCCGCGCCGGCCAGCAGCACCGCCACGGACAGCAGGGGTCCCCAGATCCACCGGCGCCTGCCGGACATCCGCATATCGCCCACCCATCAATCGATCGTTTCAGAAACGACCGTAACAGATATGAACGATTCTCGGGACCGTCACACCTCGGCGGTCACACCTCGGCCGTCACACCCGGGCGGTCACACCGGCGCCGTCTCGGCCGCCGCGGCGGACTCCCCGGCCGCCTCCGGCACCACCGGCTCCGGCAGCGTCCGGAACAGCACCCAGCTCAGCACCGGCATCAGCACCAGCGGCAGCAGCGCCGTCCGCAGCGAGGTGGCGTCCGCGAGACCGCCGATCAGCGGGCCGGCCAGGCCGCCGATGCTCACCGTCAGGCCCAGGGTGATCCCGCTCGCGGTGCCGATCCGGGACGGCAGGTAGTCCTGCCCCAGCGTCACCTGCAAGGAGAACGGCACGTACAGTCCGGCCGAGGTCAGCGCCACGAACAGGTAGAGCGCCGGCCCCGGCACCAGCAGCACCCCGGCCACCGCGACCGCCGACACCAGGTACGACCAGCCGGCCACCGCGACCCGCCCCCACCGCTCCGCCAGGGCGCCGCCCAGCACCGAGCCCACCGCGCCGCCCGCGTACAGCACCACCAGCGCCGCGGTGCCCGCCGCCGTCCCGCCGCCGAGGCGCTGGGTGACGAACAGCGACAGGAAGGTGCTCAGCCCGACGAAGGCGACCGAGCGGAACACCACGGCCAGCGACAGCCGGACGAACGCCGCCCGGTCGTCCGCCACCGGCGGCTCGGGCGCCCGCGCCCCGGCCGCGCGCCGCCGTTCCAGCTCACGCAGCACCGGCAGGCACAGCGCGGTGCCGGCGAGCGCCGGCAGCACCAGCAGCGGGGTCAGCCGCAGGCCCCCGGCCCCGACCACGGCCGCGACCAGCAGCGGGGCCGCCGCGAAGCCCAGGTTGCCGCCCAGCGAGAACCAGGCCATGCCCCGGTGGGCGCCCGGCCCGCCCTGCGCCCGCCGCGCCGCCAGCCGGGCCACCCGGGCCGACTCCGGGTGGTAGGCCGCCACCCCGATCCCGGACAGTGCCACGAAGGCGAGCGTCAGCCCGTACGAGCCGCCCACCCCGCTGAGCGCGATGCCCGCCCCGCCCACCAGCGTGCTGGCCGGCAGCAGCCAGGGCAGCGGACGGCGGTCGGTGAGCGCGCCGAACAGCGGCTGCGCCACCGAGGACAGCAGCGAGGCGGCGAGTACCACCCCGGAGACGGCGGCGTAGCCGTAGTGGCGTTCGGCCGCGAAGAACGGCACCAGGGCCGCCACCGCGCCCTGGTAGACGTCCACGCAGGAGTGCCCGACGGAGAGCAGGAGGATCGACCGGCGGCCCGGGATCCGTTCGTCTGACGTTCGTTTCGGCATGCCGCCATGCTCGGCGCGGCACACCCTGTCGGACTTCCGATAACCTGCCAGACAATGTCGAGAATCCGCCACGATCCCGTCGCCCCGACCAGCACCCGGTACCTGCCGCCCGGCGGCGGCATCGACGCGCACCGGCACGACGACCACCAGATCGCCTACGCCGCGCGGGGCGTCCTGAGCATCACCACCGACGCCGGCTCCTGGGTCGCCCCCGGCAACCGCGCCATCTGGATCCCGGCCGGCACGATCCACGCCCACCAGGCCCACGGCGCCCTCGAACTCCACCTCGTCGGCCTGCCCGCGACCGACAACCCGCTCGGCCTCGACCGGCCCACCGTCCTCGCCGTCGACCCGCTGCTGCGCGAACTGATCACCGCCTACACCCACGCCTGCACCCACACCCCCGGGGACGGTGCCGCCGGGGACGGCGGCCCCGGGAACGGCGGCCCCGAACGCGACCGGCTGCGTGCCGTCCTGCTGGACCGGCTGCGCGCCTCGCCCCAGCAGCCGCTCCACCTGCCCACCCCCGCCACGCCCGTCCTACGCGCCGTGTGCGCCCTGCTGGAGGCCGACCCCGCCGACCGCAGCACGCTCGCCGCGCTCGGCCGCCGGGTCGGCGCCGGCGAGCGCACCCTCTCCCGGCTCTTCCGCGCCGACCTCGGCATGACCTTCCCCCAGTGGCGCACCCAGCTGCGGCTGCACCACGCCCTGGTCCTGCTCGCCGAGGGCGTGCCGGTCACCGCCGTCGCCCACCGCTGCGGCTGGGCCTCCGCCAGCGCCTTCATCGACGTCTTCCGCCGCGCCTTCGGCCACACCCCCGGCCACACCGTCGGCCACCAGGGCGGCGCCGAGCGGGGCGGCGGGCCGACGCCCCGCTGACGGCCCGGACTTCGGCCCGGTTGTCCGTCCCGGGTGGCAGGCTGGGGGGCATGTGCGGCCGCTTCGTCTCCACCACCACGCCCCAGGACCTCGTCTCGCTGCTCGGAGAGCTCCGCTGGGACCCGGCCGAGACCTTCGCGCCGAGCTGGAACGTCGCCCCCACCGACCCGGTCCCGGCCGTCCTGGAACGCCTCGACCGGGACACCGGCGAGCTGCTGCGCCAACTGCGCCCGCTGCGCTGGGGCCTGGTCCCGTCCTGGTCCAAGGACCCGTCCGGCGGCGCCCGCATGATCAACGCCCGCTCGGAGACGGTCGACACCAAGCCCGCCTTCCGCAAGGCGTTCAGCGCGCGCCGCTGCGTCATCCCCGCCGACGGCTACTTCGAGTGGCGCGAGGTCCCCGCCACGGCCGACCGCAAGAAGTACAAGCAGCCGTACTTCCTCAGCACCGGCGGCGTGATGCTGATGGCCGGCCTCTACGAGTTCTGGCGCGACCGCACCCGCCCCGACGACGACCCGCTCGCCTGGCTCGCCACCGCCACCGTCATCACCACCGACGCCACCGACAGCGCGGGCCGCGTCCACGACCGGATGCCCCTCACCATCGCCCCCGACGACGTCCCCGGCTGGCTCTCCCCCACCCTTTCCGACCCGGCCGAACTCCACCACCTGCTGCGCCGCCCCGCCGACGGCGACCTGCGCGTGCGCGCCGTCCCCACCACCGTCAACAGCGTCCGCAACAACGGCCCCGACCTGCTGGACACCGCGCCCGACCCACTGGGCCTCGCGGACTGACGCACCGTCCGGCCGTCAGCGCCGTCAGCGCCGTCAGGTCCGTCAGGTCCGGCCCAGCGGGAGCAGGTACTGGATCGGCTCCTCCAGGTCGTCCAGGCCCAGGAGTTCATGGGCGAGGTCGTCCTGGAGGCCGCCCAGCGGGGTGGTGCCCAGGCCGAAGGCGGCGGAGGTGAGCAGCAGGTTCTGGGCGAGGTGCCCGGCCTCCAGCAGGCCCAGGCGCAGGGCGCGCAGGCCGTAGCGGCGGCGAAGCAGGCCCAGGTCGAGGTGGACGGCGAGGACGGCGGGCGCCTCGTCGATGCCGATGGCGTCCGGGTCGGTGGCCGGGCGGGCGGTGTAGGAGGAGAGGGCCTTGAGGTCGTCCAGGGCGGGCGCCGGGCCGATCGGGCGCAGGCTGCGGTGTTCGGGGAGGCAGTGGTAGGTCCCGGCGGGCAGTCCGTCGACGGCGAGGGCGACCAGGCGCAGCCGGACGGTGTGCAGGGCGCCCGCGCTGGGGTACGGGCGGTGGCCGGTGCCGGGGTTCTCGGCGAAGGCGGGCCAGAGCAGGCCGCCGAGGGCTCCGGCGGTGAGCGGGCCGGTCAGCGGGCCGCGGGTGGAGCGGCGGGTGTGCAGCGCGTCGGCGAGGGTGACGGCGGGCAGCGGGTCGGCGGGCAGCGGGACGTCGTCGGGCCGGGGCCGCGGGCCGGGGGCGGGCGGCAGGTCGCGCAGGGTGCTGTCCTCGGTGCGCCCGATCTGGAACTTGCTGCGCTCCAGGTACTGGTGGTCCGGGGCGTGGTGGTCGGCCGGGAAGAAGGTGAACGGCCGGTCGGTCTCCAGCAGGGTGCGGGCGGCGAGGCGGCAGACCGCCCGCTCCTCGTCGGGGCCGACGCCGAGCCGGTTGAACAGCATGTGCAGTTGGGACGCCCACACCCACGGGAGCCGTTCGGACGCGCCCTCGGGCGCGGCGGCCCGCATCCGGGCGGCGGCCTCGGCGACCTGCGCGGCCCAGTCGCCCAGCCAGGGCGCGGCCGTCCCCGCGTCGAGGGCGGCGCGCACCGCCCGGGCGCGCCCGGCCAGGGCCTCCCGCTGCCGGGCGAACACCGTGTTGACCCTGGTGTGGACGGCGGCGCCGGGCAGGGCCCGGTACTCGGTGACCCAGCGCCAGGAGGCGGCGTGCGCGCGCAGCCAGCGCGAGGCGGCGAGCGCGTCGAGGCCGAGGGCGTGCGCGGTGGTGTGGGCGAGGTCGAGGGCGAGCGGCAGCCGGGACCCGGGGGCCGTGCCGAGGGCGCGCAGGGCGTGCACGGCGGTGCGGGTGGAGTGGGTGAACACCTCCTCGGCGATCGGCAGCACGGCGGGGCCGCCGTAGCGCTCGGTCTCGGGCTCGTACGGCACCTCGGTGACCTCGCCGTGCCGGGCCGCCCAGGGCCCGTCGGGCGGGGTGCGGCGGGTCGCGAGCCGGCCGAGGTCGGCGGCCAGGCCGGCGGGCGGCGGGCCCTCGCCGCGCAGCCGGATCCGCAGGTGGGGGCCGCCCTCGCCGTAGCGGATGAAGAACCAGTCGGTGCCCGGGAGTCCGTCCATCAGCGGGGCGAGGTCGGCGGTGAGGAAGGCGTCCGTCTCGGGGGCGGGCAGTGGCAGTGCGAGGTGCAGGCTGTGCCAGCCGGGGGCGGTCGGCGGCTGCTCCCTCACCGGCCGGGTGGTGCCCGGCCGGGCAGCGGTCGTCATCGCGTCCTTCATCGTGATCGCGTCCTTCCCGGACGGCTAGGGGAACGGGTGCGGGTGGAGCGGCAGTTCGTCGTGGCGCAGCGGGGCCGGGGTGCGGCCGAGCCGGTACGGGACATCGAGCAGGCGCGGCAGCCCGCGGGTGCGGCGGTTGACGTGGCCGAAGGTCATCGGCAGCGTGCCGGGGACGATCACCTTGGCGCAGTGCAGGCCGAGCCGGTCGCGGACGCCGGGCTCGTCCTGGGTGACCGCGATGACCTCCAGGCCCTCCCCGGCGAGCCGGGCGACCGTCCGGTCCAGCAGGCCGGTCAGGTCGGCGACCGGTGCGGGGGCGCCGGGCCAGCGCTCGCGCCAGGAGACCGGGGGCGGGCCGGCGAAGAGGAAGTCGAGGCGGGGCTGCGCCTCGGGCAGCGCGTTCAGGCCGACGTGGTCGTCCAGGCCGACGACCAGCTCGGGCCGGTCCAGCATGGCCCGCAGCCGCCGCGGGTCGCGCGGGCCGCCGGGGGCGGTGGAGCGGTGCGGGGCCTCCTGGACGTTGGTGACCACCTCGGCGACGGCGGAGCGGATCGCGGTCAGCGGGTCGTGGTGGGCGCCGGCGGCCAGCAGGGTGCGCGGGGCGTCGGGCTGCCCGCCCCGGTGGCGGCACAGCGCGATGACGGCGGGGACGCCGAGGTCGGCGGAGGCGTCGAGCAGGGTGAGGCGGTAGCCGAGCAGCCGGGCCCGGGCGGCGAGGTCGGCGACCTGCGGGTCCTCGGTGGGCACGGTGACGCCCGGCAGCGGGGTGCCCGCGTACCAGGCGAGCAGGAAGGCGTCCCGCTCCACGACCTCGAACAGGCCGTACAGCGCGGCCTCCTGGGGGCTGTTGCCGAGCCCGCAGCCGTTGGAGGACTCGTAGACCACCCGGGGGCGGTCGGGGCCCGGCACGTCCCAGTAGGCGACGTGCTCGGGGACGGCGACCGGCCGGCGGTGGGTCAGCGACCAGCCGTGGACCCAGTCGAGGACGAGGTCCGGCGTGTACGGGACGGTGGCGGCCGCCGGGTGCCCGTGGTGGGCGGGGTCGGGCAGGCCGAGCCGGACGGGGTCGAGGACGGCGCCGGGGCCCGACCTTCGTGCGAGTTCCGCGTAGGAGGCCCGCAGGACGGTCCGGCGGCCGAGCGGCCGCATGCCCGCGTGCCGCTCCACGGCCTCGAACAGCGCGACCCGCTCGCTGGAGCGGAAGTCCGCCGCCCGCCCGTACCCGCCGTCGTCGAGCGCCCGGCCGTCGGTCACCCAGGCGTTGGTGAGGGCGAAGGCCGAGTCCTCGGTACGGAACAGCCGGCGGACCGGGCCGAACCGCTCGTCGAACAGCTCGGCCCTCAACTGTGCCGCCCCCGTACGGTCGTTGGGGCCGCGCAGCACGGCCGGGTCGGGCAGCGGGCGGGGCGTCGCGGGCAGCCGGGCCGCCTCGGGCGCGTCGGCGGGCAGCGGGCGGCAGACCGGGCAGCCGCCGACCGGGCGGACCCGGTGGGTGGACCAGGTGGCGCGCCCGCCGTCGACCAGGTGGACGGTGGCTCCGGCCGGGTCGCCCGGCTCGCCGTGCGCCGGCTCGGCCTCCGCCAGGTCGGCGGCGAGCGCGGCCACCGCGTCGCCGAACGCCGGGGTGCCGGTGCCCGCGAGCGCCAGCCCGGGGCTCTGCCAGGGCACCCGGCCGCCGGCGCTGGCGAGCCGCTGGTACTCGGTGCAACCGAGACAGGCCGGGGCGCCGGGGCGCAGGACCGGGCCGACCAGCGTCAGCGCGCCGTCCTCGCGGACCGGGACCAGCCGGACGGGGTGGGCGAGGGCGTGCCGGCTGAGCCGGGCGGCCAGGCCGAGGGTCCACTCGGAGAGGTGGACGACGGCGGTGCCGCTCGTGGTGGCGAGGGCCTGTTCCGCCGTGAGGACGGGGAGTCCGCCCACCGGGTCGCCGGTCGGGTCGCCCGGCCGTGGAGTCGTCGGTGTGCTCGTCCGTGGGCTCATCAGTGGGCTCCGGTCGGGACCAGGGCCGTGAAGCCGCAGCCGGCGAGGGCGTCGGCGAGCGGCCGGGCGCCGGGGGTCGCGGGGCGCCAGCGGGTGGTGCGCAGACCGGTCAGGCGGTGCAGGTCGGCCCGCAGACCGGCTTCCCGGTCGGCGAGTCCGGTGAGCCACCGGTCGGTCCAGCCCTCGTCCGTCCAGGCGGCCGGGCGCAGCCCTGCGGCGGCGAGCGGAGCCGCCGCGCCGGTGAGGGCGGTGTGGTGGGCGGCGGCGGGGCCGCCGTCCCGCGCGGCGAGGCGGGCGAGGAGGCGGGTGAGGGCGTCGAGGACGGCGTGGGCGACCGCGTCGGCGGGGGTGGCCTCGATCGCCACCGCCTGCTCGGCCTCGGCCCGGTAGGCCCGGCAGCCGTCGAGCCGTCGGACCGTCACACGCGGGGGCCGGCCGAGGCGGCGGGCCAGCGCGTCCCACCAGTGCGCGGCCTGGGGGTGCTCCCGCCAGCCGGACTCGGGCAGCACGGGCCCGCCGGGGTCACCGAGGCCGAGGGCCGCCCGGCGCAGGGCCCGGCCGAGGGCGTGGCCGGGGTCGGCGCCGACCACCGCCCCGGTCGCCCCGTCGACGGCGGCCAGGTGGAGTTCGGCGGACCGGCAGGCGGCGGCCAGCCGGGCCAGGTCCGTCCGGGCGGCACCGGCCACCAGGGTGCCGGACGGCGTCCCGCAGGAGACCAGGGCGGCGGGCAGCTGCGGGAGCCCGCCGGGTGACGGTGCGTCGAGGACGCCCAACCGGGCGTCGGCCAGGGCGGTCACCCGGCGCAGCGCCTCGCCGAGGTCCCCGGGCGGCGCGGCGACGGCGCCGGGGCCCGCCGCCCACGGGCGGTGCTCGGCGCGCGGCGGGCGCGCCTCGGCGAGCAGGACGGCGGGGCGGCCGGCCAGCAGCAGCGGCTGGTCGGCCGGATCGCCCGGATCGGGCAGGCCCGCGACGGCGCAGAGCAGCCGCTGGGCAGCGGCGGCGGCGAGCAGGACGGGCAGCGCGCCCGGCACGGGCGGTTCCGTCGGTGCCGGGTCCGCCGATGAACCGGGGTCCGCCGACGAACCGGGGTCCGCCGACGAACCGGGGGCCTCGGCCGGCCGGTCCGTGGCGGCGTCCCGGCCCAGCCGGGCCGCGAGGGCGGTGGCGTCCGCGCGGGTGCGGGCCGGGTCGGCGGGCTCGGTGACGAACCCTCCGCCCGCGTCGCACTGCACCGCGACCGCCACGGCCGGGTCACCCGCCGACACCACCACCCGCCCGGCCGGCAGCGCGGGTTCGGCGACCAGCGTCGGCGCGGCCGTCCCGCCCCGGCGGAGGGCACGGGCCACCGCGCGGGCCACCGGGCCGTCCGGGTCGGCGGCGGCGACCACCGGGCGGGCGGCCGCGAGGGCCGCCGCCGCGCCGCCCGGGTCGTCCGCCACCGCGCCGGGCCAGGCGGGCAGCCGGGCCCCGTCCGGGTGGTCCACGATCAGGTCGTGCTCCCGCAGCCGGGCCGTGACGGTGGCCAGCGCCGCCGCCACCTTCGGCGGGGCCTCCGGCGGGGCGACGGCCCCGGTCGGCGCGTCCGCTCCGGGGGCGAGCCGGGCGGCGAGCAGCTTCCACAGCGCCGGGAGCGCCGGGCTGCCCTCCAGGGTGAGGCTGGTGCCGCGCCCGCGCAGGTGCAGCCCGTTCTGCAACGGGGTCACCGCCACGCCCGGGCGCAGCCGGGGCCGCAGCCGCCTGCCGGGCCCGGGCCCGGCAGCAGGCCCGACGACGGAATCGACAGCAGGCCCGACGGCGGAATCGGCGCTGGGAGGAGCACCAGGCCCGGCGGCGCTCACGCGGCGCCCTCCACCACGGCGATGACCTCGTCCACCCGGTCCTGCCACCGGTGCCCGGTGAGCCCGGGCACGCTGCGCACCACCAGGTGGGCGGCGAGGTAGCGCTCCACCGGCCGGACGTCGCAGATCGCCAGCAGCCGGTACAGGCCGTTGGTGCAGGCCCGGTAGATCAGGTAGTCCGGGCGGCTCCACATCGTGCCCTCGGGGTCGGAGCGGTGCAGCAGCTGGTGGAACTCGCTGTAGCGGGTGCGCACTTCGGGGTTCCAGCGGGCGGCGGTGCCGGGGTCGCCGAGGGCGGCGGCGCGCTCCCGGTACTCGGCGCGGCTGCCGCCGAGGTCGGCCCCGGCCGCCAGCCGGCGCTCGGCCCGGGTCCAGGCGGTCGCCGACCAGTGCGCCCAGTCCCGTTCCCAGCCGCGCGCGCCGCCGTCGGTGATCCGGCCCACCAGGGCCGTGACGGCGCCGCCGGCCCGCTCCCAGCGCCGCTCGAAGGCGGCCCGCAGGGTGCCGTCCGGGTCCTCGTGGACGAGGAAGTCCTCCAGGTGGGACAGCATCGAGTAGTGCCCGCCGACCAGTCCCTCCGGGTGGGCGGCGGCGTGCGCGGCGAGCGCCGTCACCACCAGCTGCACCCGGGCCTCGGAGGTGTCCCCGTGCGCGCCGAGGAAGTCGCAGCCGGAGCGGAGGGCGGGCAGCCCGAGCCGCAGCAGCTCGTCGCGCAGGGCGGCGGATTCGGCGCCGAGCAGGGCCCGCAGGGAGTCCTCGGCGGACGGGTCGACGGGCAGCACCCGGACGGTGTTGTCCGGCACCAGCGGCCTGTACGGCGGCGCGACCAGCTCGGCCCGTCCGGCGACGGCGGCCTCGGCGAGCAGCTGACCGTCGGTCCGGTCCGCGACGGACGGGTGCGCGTCCGCCCACGCCCGCAGCGCGTCGGCGGACCGCTCGGCGGCGATCGCCACCAGCGCGTCCGGGCCGCGCAGCCGCAGGCGCAGGTGCGGCCCGAACCTCCAGTGGCGCTCCACGTGCGCGTCCAGCCCGTCCTCGACCGCCTGCCGTGCCTGCGGCAGGACGGCTTCGCGCAGCGCCGCGGCCTTGACGGGCTGGTAGTAGGACAGGACCACATCTCGGGCGGTCACGGCTTCCGGGCCGTCGGCCGGGTCACTCATCGGACGTCTCCTCGGCGCAGCAGGGTCGGTGGCAGCAGGCTCGGTGGCAGCAGGGGTGGGCGTGGGATCGCGGGGCCGGGGCCCGTCACCGCTCCCCCTCCCGGGCGCCGTCGGCCCCCTCGGCCCCCTCGGCCCCCTCGGAGCCGTCCGCCCGGCCGGGACGGTAGGTCTCCACGACGAGTTCGACGGCCCGGACCGGCTCCGCCGCACCGGCGACGGACGGGAGGGCCTCCTCCAGGACGACGCCGCCCGGGTGCCGGGTGAGCCATTTGGCGAGGTGGCGCAGGTGCAGGGGGTTGCCGAGGTCGACGGGCTGGGGCTTGGGGGCGCGCAGGTGGGCCACGAAGGCGTCGGCGGGCGTGCCCGTGGTGGCGGCGGCCGGGACGGGGTGGAGGAAGAGCTGCTCGGGGAGGCCGAGCAGGGCGCGCCAGCGGGCGGTGGCGGCGGCCGGGACGCCCTCGGGGCCGGGGTCGGCGGCGAGGTCGGCGCGCAGGGTGTCGAGGACAGCGGGCGGGAGGTGCCAGCGGCGGCGGGCGAGGACGACGTGGCGGTGGCGCAGGCGCGGGGTGCGGGTGACGGTGCCGCCGGGTGCGTCGACGCGGGTGCGGGGCAGCAGCGGGCGGAAGTCGACGACGCCGTTGGGGTGGTCGGCGAGCAGCGGGGCGAGCCGTTGCGGCAGCATGACCGGGGCGAGGAAGCCGAGGTAGAGCACGTCCAGGAGTTCGCCGGTGCTCCGCAGGCGGAAGCGGAGCTGGTCGGTGGCCGGTTCGTGGACGAGGTCTAGGTCGGCCTCGGCGAGGCTGGTCCACCGCCGGTCGGGGCCGATCTCGTCGGCGAGCAGCAGGGGGTGGAGGTTGGCGTTGAAGCCGCCGACCGGCCGGATCTGGGCGGCGCGGGCGTCCGGCCCGAGGCCCCGGCGGATCTGCCGGGCGACCTCGGCGGCGGCCCGCGGTGTGGTGGCGTCGAGGAACCGGCTGGTGAAGCGGCCCCATCCGCCGTAGACGTGGTTGACGCACAGCAGGCCGTCGGCGTCGTCGCGTTGGACGAACCAGGAGTAGCTGAGCGGCCGGGCCGCGGTCCAGTCGGGCATCCGGGCGGCGAGGGCCCGGACCTGTGCGACGGGGAGTACGAGTTCGCCGTCGGTCTCCCCTAGGGCGGCGAACTCGGCTGCCAGCGCGGAAAGTTCGTTCGGTATCGCGGGGGCGGCCCAGGCCTCGGCGGCGTCGGCGCCGAACTCCCACGGGGTGGTACAGACCCCGCCGGCCCCGTAGCGGGCGACGAACCGGTCGCGGGCGGCCCGCCGCATCAGGTGGCCGAGGTCGAACAGCTCGGCCAGTGCGGTGAGTTCGGCGAGCGCGATCCGGTCGGCCTCGGTCGGCCGGGGCTGGGGCGGCGCGGGCGCGTGGACGTCCTCGCTGAGGACGGTGAGCGGCGCGGCGTCGTCGGGTACGGGCCGGCCCGCCTCGGCCAGCACCTGGCGCCAGGCGTCGGCGAGCACGGCCAGCAGCACGGGCCGCAGCTCGCCCGAGGCTCCGGCCAACTGGCCGGTGAGGGAGATCAGTTGCTCGATCCAGCGGACGATCGGGGCGTCCTGCGGCCACGGCCGCAGCCAGTCGGCGAGGCTGCGCAGCGGCTGCGGGTCCTGCGGGTCGACCGGGTCGGTGGGCACCAGCAGGCGGGCGGCGAGGAGTTGGCCGACGAAGCGGTCCACGGCGGGGTCGCCGTCCGGGCGGCCGAGGGCGGCGGCGAGGCGGGCGGCGAGCCGGTCCGGGGTGTCCGGGGTGGCGGCGAGCGAGGCGAGGAGCGCCAGTTCGGGCCGGGCGGCCAGTTCGACCTCCTCCTCGCGGGTGACCAGGTAGCGCCCGCCGGCGAACACCACCTCGCTCCGGGCGTAGCGGGCCCGGCCGTCGGCGACGCGGGCGGGGCCGGCCATCCGGTGCGGCAGGGTGCGGCTGCGCCGGGGGTCGTCGAGCAGGGCCTGGAGGAGCGCGGCGACCAGTGTCCGGTTCTCCCGGACCACCGCGTAGGGGCCCGCCGGGAGGCCGTCCGGCGCGGTGCCGTCCCCCGGGGCCCAGCCGACCGAGGTGAACCAGGAGAGCGGGCTGGTCTTGGCGGTGGCCCGCAGGGCGTGCCGCAGGACGGCGGCCTCCTCCTTGCGGGCCCGGCCGGACCGCTCGCCCGCCGGGCCGGCCCCGCGGGCCGTGTTGGCGACCGCGCGCAGCAGGTCGGCGCTGGTGAGGGCGACGGCGCGGGCGAAGGCGGGCTCCCGGCACAGGTCGGCGAGCGCGGACCGTTCGGCGGCGAGCGCGGCCGGCACGGTGTCGGCGAGCGCGGCGGTCAGCGCGGCGCGCCGCTGCCGCAGGTCCAGCCACTCGGCGAGCCGGGGGACGCGCCGCGGCAGGTCGGCGAGCCGGTCGAGCAGCGCGGGGCGGGGCGGGCGCCCGTTGTGCAGGTCCCGGCGCAGCGGGAGCACGACCCGGCGGTGGAACTCCTCGTCGTGTCCGGCGCGGCTGTCGTGGAGGTCGTCACAGAGGTCCCGCCGCAGGGCTGTGGCCGCCGCATCGACGGTGCCGAGTTCGGCCAGCAGGCCCCGGACGGCCGCCGACGGGGCGGACTGCGCGGGCCGGGCCAGCACGGTGGCGCGCACCAGGGCGTGGCGCGCCGCGTACGCGGCCGGAGCCGGCGCGGACGCCGGAACGCCCCGGGGCTGGGGCCGGGGCAGGGCTCGGTTCGGCATGGCGGCTCCCTCCGACGGGGTCAGGGCGGTGCACGGGCGGAACCCGGCGCGTCCGCGCGAACGCGCCGGGTTCAGGGGTGGTGCCGTGGTGGTGGGGCGGTGGTGCGGTGCCGCTGCCCTCAGTAGGGGTAGGGGTGGGTCGGGTGCGGGGTCGCGCAGGACGACGATCCGCAGGAGGACGAGCTGGGGGCGCCGGAGGCACCGGTCTCGGGCAGCGCGACGGTGTCGCGCAGCGAGGTGACGGTCAGCTCCCCCAGGTCGAGGCTGTCGAGGGCGAGGACGTCATCGAACGACGGCTCGCTCAGGGTGCGGTCGGACATGTGGTCTCCCGGATTCTCGGAACTGGATTCTCGGCCGACGATCCGATGCCGCGTCAGGACAGCGGGACGTCCATCTGCTGCGGCTGGGCGCAGGAGGACGAGCCCTGGCAGGAGCAGGAGCCCCAGGAGGCGCCGTTCTCCGGCAGCGCGACGGTGTCGCGCAGGGAGGTGACGGTCAGCTCGCTGAGGTCGAGGTCCTGAAGGTCGAGAGCGGTCTCGGCGGCGGAACGGGACATGGTGGTGTCGGACATGGCGGACTCCCTTGAGGTGGCAGGCGTGCCGGACGGTCCGGGACGCGGCTGCGGAGCAGGTGCGGTGCTGCGGGATGTGCCGGGCCCCCCGTGGGTGCGTCGCACGCGGATCGCTCGGACCCTGACGTCGCGCCGCCCACTGGCGAGTCTAGGGAGCGGGCCGGGGCCGGCGGCAGCGGCCGTCGGGACATTGGCCGGTAGTCCGTGCCCCGGCGGCGCATCGCCGACGCTGCTTCAGCGGGGCTTGAGCGATCCGCCATCGACCTGCGACTTTCCGCCGGGTACGGCGGCCCGACGGGCTTACGGGGAAAGGGATTCGGGAGCAGGTTCCGACGGCGGCCCGGGCCCGGCAGCGGGGCCGGACCGGGCGTAGGTGGCAGGCCGGAGGGCGGGTGCGCCCACCCGCGCCCGCCCTCGGGAGGAGCCGGTCAGGACAGCGGCAGGAGACCGGGTACCGGGCCGCCGCCCCGGGAGAGCCGGCGCAGGAAGGTGGCGACGCCGGGTGTGCCGACCGCCCAGGCGCGCGCCTCCGCGTCCGGCTGCCGGCCGGGGAGCACCGGCCGGGCGGGCGGTCCGCCGGCCCGGGTGAGTAGGAGGCCGGCGAGGTCCTCGGCGGCCGACCGGTGCCGGTCGTCCCCGGTGGCGGCCGCGAGGTCGACCAGGAGGTCGCCGACGCCGGCCAGGCCGCAGCAGCGGAACACCTGGGCGGTCCTCGGGGCGAGGACGCGGCAGGTGTCGGCGGCGTCGGCGGCCAGGGCGAGCAGGTCCTCGTCGCCGTACCGCGCACCGGCCTGGACCAGCAGGGTGCCGAGTCCGGCCAGGCCCCGGCACCAGGACAGGTAGCGGCGGGTCGCCCCGGGCCGGCGGGCGGCGTCCACAATCCGGGGGAGGTCGGCGGCGAGCCCGTCGACGATCCGGCGGGCGGTGCGCTGTGACGCCTCGTCGGGCATGGCGAGCAGGAAGTGGGCGATGCCCGCGCGACCGTGGGCGAAGCCCTCCGCGAGTGCGGCGGTGCCGGGGTCGGGCGGGCCGTCGGGTCCGTCGAGCGGCCCGGTCGTCAGCCGCAGGGCGCAGCGGGCCGCGGCGGCCCGGTGCCGGTCGGCCGCAGGCCCGGGGGCCGCGAGGGCGGAGAGCAGCAGCCGGCCGGTGCCGATCCCGGCGGCGCCGGCGATCTGGTCGGTCCCCGTGCCGGTCCCGCTACCGGGTGCGGTGGGGAGGCCGGGCGCTGTGGCGAGGCCGGGTGCCGCCGGGGTGCCGAGGACCGCCGCGGCCTCCGCGAGGAACAGCTCGACCCCTGTCCGCCCCTGGTAGAGGGAGTCGTCGAGCCGGTCGAGGGCCGGGTGGGCGGCCGTCCAGCGGGCCAGGTCGGCGGCGGCGGAGCGGGCGTCGGCGCGCTCCGGGTGCCGGAGCAGTTCGAGGCCGAGGCCGGCCGCGCCGTCGTAGAGCGAGAGCAGGGTGCGGGGCCGTCCCTCGCCCGGGCCCGCGGCGGCCAGTTCGCGGGCCATCCGTACGCAGGTGGTGACGGTGTGGTCGAGGGCCTCGTCCAGTCGGGCCCGCCGGGGCCGCAGCCTGGCGGCGCCCGCCACCGGCCCGCGCACGGCACCGGCACCGGCACCCGAGGCACCCGCGACACCCAGGGCGCCCGCGACATCCGGGGCGCCGGACCGCAGCAGCGACGCGGCGGCGGCACGCCGGGCCGGGTCGAAGCTCAGCAGTTCCCCGACCAGCCCGGCCGCCGGGTGCGCCGGCTCCGGGAGGGCGGCGCGCAGACAGGCCAGCGTCCGGTCGCGGCAGGTCGCCGGGTCCGGGTCGATCACCACCGGGTCGAGGCCGGTGAGGGCGTAGTGCAGGGTGGTGCCCAGCGCGTAGTAGTCCTCGCCGGGGTCGGCTCCGGTGCCGCCGGGCAGGCCGTAGCCGGCCGTGGCCCCCGGCGGGCGGTCGCCGGACAGGGCGCTGACCCCGAAGTCGACCAGCGCGGCGCGGCCGTCGCGGCCGAGCACCACGTTCGCGGGTTTGAGGTCGCACACCACCACGCCCCGGGCGTGCACCGCGTCCAGGACGCGCAGCAGTCGGCGGGCGAGCGTCCACCAGTCGCGCCCGTCGGCCCCGGCGCCCGGATCGACGCCCGTGTCGGCGGCGTACGGTCCGGAGGTCAGCACCTCGCGCCGCAGGTCGCGCTGTCCGCACGCGCCGCTGACGAGGTACTCCTCGGTGCCGTGCCGGAAGTAGTCGACCAGCGGCGGCACCCCGGGTACCCCGGCGAGCGCGGCGAGCACCCGGCGTTCGTGCCGCAGCCGGCCGCACGCGTCGGTGCCGGCGCCGTCCTCGGCGACGTGGGCCCGGGCCTGTTTGACCACCACCTCGCGCCCGGTGGCGAGTTCGACGGCGCGGTAGACGTGGCCGCTCGCCGCCCGGGTGATGCCCGCGGTGATGCGGTAGCGGCCGTCGCCGACCCGGGTGGTCGCCGGGCGGGCGGGTGCGCCGTGCGGGGTGAACGGGTCGTCCGCCCAGGGCGGTCGGCGGTAGCGGGCCTCGGCCAGGCCCGGGAACAGCGAGCCGTCGGGGCCGGTCATACCGCGCTCCGCCTCCTCGTCCGTGACCCGGAACGGCCCGTAGCGGTAGTACACCGGGGCGTCCGGTCGGATCCGGCGGTCGCTCACCACGGACGGGCCGGCCCGTCCGGCCAGTTCCTGCGCCAACTCCAGGCCCAGGGCGTGGACTTCGTCCGACCGGGGGTAGACCGTGACGGCCTTCCCGACGGCGGCGGCGCCGTGCCGGCCGCTGTTCAGCTCGTGCAGTGCCGCCGCGCTGCGGACGAACTTCAGGTCGCAGGTGCGGCGCAGCAGGACCGGGACGACCGCGTCCAGCAGGTCGGCCAGCCCGCCGGGGCGGGCGGACAGGTGGAGTTTCCAGCCATGGGCGAGCGCCGGCATCCGCGGGTCCCGGAGGTACCACCACTGTCCGTCGGTGCGCAGCGGGCGGTGCGGGCCGGGTGCGGCGGCGGCGAGCGCCTCGACCCGGTGGCGCAGTGCCTCAGCGGAGCCGGGGTCGGCGGAGCCGGGGTCGGGGTCGGCGGGTGTGCTCAAGGGTCCGTCCCTCCCCCGGGTCCGCTTCCTGGCTCAGTGGTCCGTGCCGTGCCTCGTGGGCCGGTCGGGTCAGGCGTTCAGCTCGCAGGGGAAGCGGGTCGGGACGTACGTGACCCACGGGTCGGCGAGACACGCGACCGGCGCGAGGTCCGCGTCGAGCTCGTCCTCGAAGACGATGGCGTCCTCGTCGATGTCCAGCGGGCCTGCGTCGCGGATGTCGGTCACCAGTGCACTCATGAGGGTTCCTCCCAGTGGTTCTGGTCGTTGGGTCCTTCGGCTGGGCCGCTCATGCTAGCCAGGCCTTCCGGGCCGGGACAGGGCTCGGACGGACCGGCCGGATCGCCTACGACAGAGGGAGGTTCCGTTTGTGGACGCGGCCTCACCCGTCCCTCACGCACCGGGCCGTCCACCGCCGCGGCCGGCCCCGGCACCCCGCCCGGCCGGCCCCGGCACCCCGCCCGGTCAGCCCCGGAGCCGCCGGGCCCGGAGGTACTCGCGGGCGAGCAGCCGTAGCGCGCCCGCCTTGGCGGGGCTCGCGGAGCGGCGCAGCAGCGCGCCCGGGTCGGCGCGGGCGGCAATGCCGGTGAGTCCGTCCACGCCGACCAGGCAGCGGACCATCGGCCGGTGGGCGGCGGGCACCAGGTCGATCACGGGCAGGCTCTCGGCGAGGGTGCGGTCGACCCGGTCGAGCAGCGCGCCGAGCAGGGCCCGGACGGCCGGCAGGTCGCGGGCCTGTTCCAGGTCGGCCCGGGTGACGCCGTGCTCCCGCAGGGTGTGCTCGGGGATGGTCAGCCGGCCGTCCGCCAGGTCCTCGGCGAGGTCGTTGACGAAGTCGAGCCGCTGCGCGGCGTCGATGTAGGTGCGGCAGGCGGCGCGGTAGGCCGTCTGGTCGCCGTCGGGGCCGAGCAGCGCGGCGACGACCATGAAGCCGGGCAGCGAGTAGGCGTCCACGTAGGCCTGGTAGTCGTCCTCGGTGGCGAACCCGGTGAAGTCGAGGTCGGCGTCCGTGGCGGCGAGGAAGTCCAGGACCCGGTCGCGCAGGACGGGGTGGGCGTGCGCGCTGTTCAGCAGGGGGCGCAGCCCGGGGTCGTCGGTACGGCCGGCGGCGAGGCCCTCGGCGACCTTGCGCTGCCACTCGGCGGAGGCCGCCCGGCGCTGCGCGGGCGGGCCGCTGTCGAGCAGGGTGTCGGTGCGGTGCATGAAGGCCGCCGCCGCGATCACGTGCGGGACGGTCCGGTCCGGCAGCAGCAGTCCGGCCGCCAGTGTGACCTCGCGCTTGTAGCGGCTGACCTGCTCCCGCTGCCGGCCGTAGTCGGCCCGCAGCCCGGGGTCGTGCACGCCGGCCGCGTCCAGCGCCCGCTCCCACCTGCCCATTTCGGACCGTCCCGTCGTTCGTTCGTTCGGGGCCGAGCGTAGCCGGTGGGGGCGGGCGGCCCGGACGGGGATCCGCCGGGCGGGCCGGAGGGTCAGCGCTGGCGGATCGTGGCGAAGCCGCAGGCGGGGGTGCAGAGGGTGACGATGCCGCTGTAGCGGTGGGTGGTGCGGCCCCTGGTGACGCTGTGCACGGTGACCTTCTCCCGCAGGTTGAGCTCCCGGCAGCGCGGGCAGGCCGCGTTCACCGCCGTGCCCCAGGGGCGGTTGGGGTTGAGCTTGGTGGCCGAGACCACCATCAGGACGGCGGCGAGCGCGGCGCCGCCGAAGCCGACGATGCGCCACACCCCCTTCGAGGACTCCTCACGGTCGATCATCTCGTCGTACGAGTAGGTGCCCCCGCCGCCGTGGTTGGACCAGATCCGGCACGCGCTGTGCCGGGTCATGGTGTGGCCGTCACAGGTCGGCACGGTGTTCGGGTCCGATTTTCCGACCCCCAGCGCCAGGAAGAGGCCCAGCCCGACCAGCAGGCCGAGCACGACCAGGGCGGTGGTCCGGCTGCGGCCGGTCTGCAGCCGTTTGCGCTGGTTGTACGCCGTATCGATCACAGTCTGGGCCATGTTGCCCCCGTCGGCCGCCACCACGTGTCTCCTGTTGTCCGTCCGTCCGCAGGGCCCGTGTCGCGGGCCTGCCGTCCCCCGTGACGGGGGACGTGACACGAACACACCATGATCGACGCCGGTCCGCAGCCGACTGGGCAAGATGTGACCGATCGGTTATCCGCTCAGCCGTCCGCCGCGACCGAGGCCAGGTAGGCCGCCGCCTTGGCCGGGTCGAGGAACCACCGCTCCACGTCCGCCGGGTCGTCGAAGTTGTTGGCGAACCGGTCGGCCACCGCCTGGATCCCGCCCGCCGCCACCAGCAGGTCGAGGACGTGCGGGGGCGGCGGGGCGAGCATCGCGTTCGTCCAGGCGGTGACCGGGCCCGCGACCGTCCAGAAGGCGTCGAAGGCCGCCTGCTGGAAGTCGCGGTCGAAGGGCTTCCCGCCGTGGGCGAGGATCGCCGCCAGGTAGCCGGCCGCGCACTTGGCCGCGTTGTTGGCGCCCTGACCGGTGATCGGGTCGTTGGTGACGACCACGTCCGCGACGCCCAGCACCGGGGTGCCGCCGGGCAGTTCGCCGATCGGGCGGCGCACCGCCGGGGTGAACCGCCCGGCCAGCGTGCCGCCGGCGTCGGTGAGTTCCACGCCGGACCGGGCCCGGTCGTACTCCCAAGGCGTGAACGTCCTCATCAACTCCAGCATCACCCGCAGGTGTTCGGCCGGGTCGCGGATCCCGTCGAAGGCGTCGGCCGGCCCGCCCGGCATGGCCTCCCAGAACAGGATGTCGCAGGGCCCCGACATGGTCAGCGCGGGCATCACGAACAGCTCGCCGACCTCGGGCACCACGTTGCAGCGCACCGCCTGGACGTCGTGCTCGGGCCGGGGCGCCAGCCCGTGCACGTAGGCGGCGGCCAGCGCCCGCTGCGGCCGCGTGTGCGGGGAGCGCTCGCCGTCCGGCTCGAACAGCGAGGCCAGTGTGCCCTTCCCGGAGGCGACCAGCACCAGGTCGTACGAGCCGGCCAGGTGCTGCAGGTCGGCGGCGGTCACCCGGCGCAGCTCCACCCGGCCGCCGCGCCCGGCGAACAGCTCCAGCCAGGCGGACATCTTCAACCGCTGGTCGACGGACTGCGCACCGGCGCGCAGCCGCCCGACCCAGTCGATCACCCGCGCCGAATCCGGCCCGGCCACCGACACCCCGACGCCCTCGATCCGGGGCGCCTCGTCGGCCCACAGGTCCAGGCCGAGGGCGCGTTCGGTGCGCAGCGCCGAGTCGAACATGCACTGGGTGGACAGCACCCGCCCGGCGCGCACCTCCTCCGCGCCGCGGTCCGTCAGCACCGTCACGTCGTAGCCGTGGGACTGGAGCCCCAGGGCCAGTTGGAGTCCGGCCTGGCCGGCACCGACGATCAGAATTCTGCGCATCGCCCCTGCTCTCCCTGGTGGTACGTCCGGCCGCGCACGGCCACGCACGGGCGCCGTTCCGACCGGGCGCCCGTCGCCTTGGATACCAGTCATCGGCGCGCGCGTCCACGGCCCCGGCGGGGAGCCCGGCCGCCCCGCCGGGCTCCCCGCCGGCTCACCCCGCGACCAGCCGCCGCCCGCTGATCTCCTCCGGCCGGATCCGCACCCAGCGCGGCCGGTCCCCGCCCGCCCAGGGCGCGGCGCCGGGCAGGCCGGCCAGGCGCCGGAGCTCGTCGGGGTCGTCCACGAAGTGGGCCGGGCCGAGGGCGAGCACGCTCCAGCCGCGCCCGAGGTACTCGTCGATGCGGTCGACCTGGAAGGAGACCGCGGCGCCCTCGGCCGGGAGGGCGGCATGGTGCTCGCCGGTGCGGTAGGCGAAGCAGGCCCGGTCGACCACGTAGTTGACGGGCAGCACCACCGGTCCCGGCTCGACCGGCAGGCCGATCCGGCCGATGCCGTGGGTGCCGACCAGCTCCCAGCACTCGGCCTCGGTGAGGTTCTGCAGCCGGGGGTGCGGCCCGGGGCCGCCCTGGCCGGGCGGCGTGTCGGGGCGGCCCGACAGCAGCTCGTCGCGGCCGGTGTCGAGGGCGGCGGCGATCCGGACGAAGCCCGCCGGGTCGAAGCCGGGCCCGGCTTCGAGCAGGTGCCGCAGATAGCGCGGGGCCATCGCCGCCCGGCGCGCCAGGTCCTCCTCGCCGAGGCACAGCCGCTCGCACCGTTCGGCGATCCGGCGGGCCACGGCGGCGGGGTCGGGGGTGTCGTGCACGGTGGTGACTCCTCGGCTTGCCGGGGGAGTTCGGGCCGCGTCCGGGTGTGGGCCGGGCCGGGTCCGTCCAGTTGACCAGGGCGGATCCATCCAAGCGCCCGGCCTGCGACAAGTCGAGCAACAGCACGGTCCGTGCGTGTCGGTACCAAGCGGACCGGGCCGCCCGCGCCCGGTCCCGCCCCGGCGTACGCCCCCCATGCCGCCCCGGAACCCGATCCTGATCCCCCACCACCCGGCCGCGATCATCACCCTGACGCGGAATCAGGTCCGGGTCGGCAACGGGGAGGTGTTCCGGGAGGATCCGTCCCGAACCGGGCCGTGCACGCGCCTGTCCCGCCCGGCACGGCGGGCGCATACTGGCGTGCGCGGCTCCACCGCGCGACAGGGCCGTTCCGGTCCCGGCCCGGCTGCGCCGCGACGGGGGAGGTCGGAATCGTGGCAGCAGTCGTGATCGTCGCCGTGGTGATCCTGCTCTGGCTGGTCACCGGCGTACGGGTGGTGCAGCAGTACGAGCGCGGCGTGGTGTTCCGGCTCGGACGGGTGCGCGGCCGGGTCCGCGAACCGGGCCTCACCCTGCTGGTGCCGGTCGCGGACCGGATGCGCAAGGTCAACGTCCAGGTCGTCACCATGCCGGTGCCCGCGCAGGAGGGCATCACCAAGGACAACGTCTCGGTCAGCGTCGACGCGGTGCTGTACTTCCGGGTGATCGACCCGGTCAAGGCCACCGTGGACGTGCAGAACTACGCCTTCGCCATGCTCCAGGTCGCCCAGACCTCGCTGCGCTCCATCATCGGCAAGAGCGAGCTGGACGACCTGCTCTCCGGCCGGGAGAACCTGCACCAGGGCCTGGAGGTGATGCTGGAGAGCCCGGCCACCGGCTGGGGCGTGCACATCGACCGGGTGGAGATCAAGGACGTCAGCCTGCCGGACTCGATGAAGCGCTCGATGGCCCGCCAGGCCGAGGCCGACCGTGAGCGCCGGGCCCGTATCATCACCGCCGACGGAGAGTTCCAGGCCGCCGCCAAGCTCGCCGAGGCGGCCGTCACGATGTCCGAGAACCCGGCGGCGATGCAGCTGCGGCTGCTGCAGACGGTGGTCGAGGTCGCGGCGGAGAAGAACTCGACCCTGGTGCTGCCGTTCCCGGTGGAGCTGCTGCGCTTCTTCGAGGCCTCCACGGCCCGGCTCGCCGACGGCGAGACCGGCCCCGCCGGCGCGAGCGGCGCCGGCACCGGCGGCGGGACCGACGAGGGCTGAGCACACCCCCGCGGCCGGGCCGGCTAGCAGACCGGACCGGCCGCACCAAGGCCTCCAGGCATAGACCGTCTCTATGACCCCATAGACCGGAACCCACTACACCCCCGCTCCTCGGCCGGGTTGGCTGCAAGGGTCCAGACCACTTTGTCGCCGCGCCCGACCGGAGGACCGCTCGTCATGCCCCGCCCGATCAGAGTCGCGATCGTCGGAGCCGGCCCCGCCGGCATCTACGCCGCCGACGCCCTGCTGAAGTCCGACGCCGCCCAGTCCCCCGGCGTCTCGATCGACCTGTTCGAGCGGATGCCCGCCCCGTTCGGTCTGATCCGCTACGGCGTCGCGCCCGACCACCCCCGGATCAAGGGCATCGTGACGGCGCTGCACCAGGTGCTCGACAAGCCACAGGTCCGGCTCTTCGGCAACGTCGACTACCCGTCCGACCTCGCCCTGGACGACCTGCACCGGTTCTACGACGCCGTCGTCTTCGCCACCGGCGCGACCGCCGACCGCGCGCTGGACCTGCCCGGCATCGGGCTGGACGGCTCCTACGGCGCGGCCGACTTCGTCTCCTGGTACGACGGCCACCCCGACGTCGCCCGCACCTGGCCGCTGGAGGCCGAGAAGGTCGCGGTGCTCGGGGTCGGCAACGTCGCCCTGGACGTCGCCCGGATCCTCGCCAAGACCGCCGACGAGCTGCTGCCCACCGAGATCCCCCCGAACGTCCACGAGGGCCTGCGGCACAACCGCGCCCGCGAGGTGCACGTCTTCGGCCGGCGCGGCCCGGCCCAGGCCAAGTTCAGCCCGATGGAGCTGCGGGAGCTGGACCACTCCCCCACCATCGAGGTGATCGTCGACCCCGAGGACATCGAGTACGACGACGGGTCGATCGCCGAGCGCCGCGCGGTCAAGCACGTCGACCTGGTCGCGGCGACCCTGGAGAAGTGGGCCATCCGCGACGTCGGGGACCGCCCGCACCGGGTCTTCCTGCACTTCTTCGAGTCCCCGACGGAGGTCCTGGGCGCGGACGGCCGAGTGATCGGGCTGCGCACCGAGCGCACCGAACTGGACGGCACCGGCCAGGTGCGCGGCACCGGCCGTGTCACCGACTGGGACGTCCAGGCGGTCTACCGGGCCGTCGGCTACTACTCGGACGAGCTGCCCAAGCTGCCGTTCGACCCGGTCTCGGGCACCGTCCCGCACACGGCCGGCCGGGTCTCCGACGGCGACGGCTCGCACCGCACCGCCACGTACGTCACCGGCTGGATCAAGCGCGGCCCGGTCGGCCTGATCGGCCACACCAAGGGCGACGCCAACGAGACCGTGGCCTGCCTGCTGGACGACCACGCGGCCGGCCGCCTGCCCGGCGCGGCCGAGCCGGAGCCGGCGGCGGTCGAGGAGTACCTGCGCGGCCGGGGCGTCCGCTTCACCACCTGGGCGGGCTGGCAGCTGCTGGACGCCCACGAGCGCGCGCTCGGCGAGGCCGAGGACCGCGAGCGGGTCAAGGTCGTCGAGCGCGAGGAGATGCTCCGCCGCAGCGGGGCGTGAAAGCGGACCGCGTCAGCCGGAATCCCGGGAATTCGCCCGACCGGACGAAGGGCCTCACGAAGGGCCTCACGAAGGGCCGCACAACGGCCCGGACAACGGCCCGCGCAACGACTCCGGCGCGGGTCGGGAGCGGACCGGGAGCACCGAATTCCCGCCGAATTCCGCATTCGCCGACGGGAATTCCACGCACCGCCGACCGTCCGCCGTCGAGCCGCCCGGGCCGGGCCGCTCAGCGGCGGACGATCGGCAGCAGCACCTCGTCCACGATCTCCTCCGGGTCCAGCTGCACCACGTCCCCGCCGCACATCTTGATCCGGTAGAGCATCAGGGCCGGCACCACGTCGGTGACCAACGGCGTGACGGCGCCCGGGCGCACCTCGCCGCGCTCGGTGCCCCGGTCCAGCACCTCGGCGATCAGCGCGGTCGTCGGCTCGACCACCCGCTCGAAGACGATCTCCACGAAGGCGTGCGCCCGCTGGTGGTCGAGCTCGCTCATGATCGCCCGGACGGCGGCCCCCAGCTCGCTGAACATCGCGGCGCGCAGCCTGGCCACCACCTCCAGCAGGTCCCCGCGCAGGCTGCCGGTGTCGGGGGCCGACCCGCCGGGCGGCAGGCTGGCCCGCAGCGCGTCCATCACCAGCTCCTCCTTGGAGGACCACCGGCGGTAGAGCGCGGCCTTCCCGGTCTGCGCGGCGGCGGCCACCCCCTCCATGGTCAGCCGGGCGTAGCCGTCGGTGGTCAGCTGGTGGAGGACCGCCTCGTAGATGGCGCTCTCCAGGGCCTCGCCGCGCCGCCGCAGCGGGGTGCCCGTCACCGGTCCGCGCACGGCATCCGTTTCAGCGATCATCGCTGCGCACCTTCTTCAGTCACCCTTCGTCGGTCGTCCCGGGTGTCTTCCCGGTCCCATCGGCCTGTCGGTCCCCATCGGCCCCGGCGGCACCCGATTGCGCCCGTGCCCCGGTTCTCCGGCCCCCGATCGCCACAAAGGCCCCGGTCCGCGCGCAATTCACGCATGGTATTCCTCTTCCACGCGCCCACTGTCGATGTTAGTGAACGAACCCGTTCCCTCCTACTCACCGACCGGCGCCGCCACCGCCCACGGGCCGAGTTGCGAAGGGTGCTCCCCCGGATACTCTTCGAACAGGAGTTCCCTGGCGCGCCCGGGCCCGCCCCGCGCGCCGGACCCGGCCACCGCCCCAGCCCCCGTCACGCACGGTGGCCGACCCCGCCGGGCAGGACCGGTCCGGGACCGTGGCCCCATGCGGACGGGGCCCGGTCGGCGGTGGCATGGAGGGGGGAGCAGGCCGGAGCCGCCGGCCTGCGGAACCCACCGTGGAGGTCACCATGACCGACAGAACGGCCAGGACGGCACTGATGGCGGCCGGCGCCGCGGCGGTCTTCGCCGCCGTGAGCATCGCCGCCGCGGCCCGGGCCTGCAAGTGCCCGGTCGACAAGCACGGGAACGGCCGGACCCCGAAGCGGCTGCGCGCCGGCCTCGGCGGCGGGAACGGCGGTGGGCACGGCGGCCGTCCGCCCCGTCCGCCCCGCCCGGAGTGCCCCAACCCGCCGTGGTGCGACTGACCCCGCCCCTGATGCCCCCTGATGCCCCTTGATCCCCTGGGCCCGCTCCGGACGGTCCCGGCAGCGGGCCCCCGACCCGGTGCTCCCGCGCTCACCCGCCCACGGGCCGGCGCGGGAGCACCGCGTGCACCCGGGTCCCGCCGCCCAGGTCGTCCACGGTGCAGCTGCCGCCGACCTCCGCGGCCCGCTCGGACATCGACCGCAGCCCCACCCCCGGGTGCGCCGGGCCGCTGCGGCCCGGGCCCTGCCCGTCGTCCTCGACCACCAGCTCCAGCTTCCCGGCGTCCACCCGTACGGACACCGTGGCGCTGCTGGCCCTGGCGTGGCGCAGCACGTTGTTGAGCGCCTCGGCGGTGATCCGGTAGACGGCGACCTCCACGGCGGCCGGCAGGTCCGGCAGCGGGTCGGGCACCAGCCTGGCCGTGACGGCGAGGTCGTCGCCGCTGAAGGTCTCGGCGAGCCGGTTCAGCGCCCGGGACAGCCCGTAGTCGCCCAGCGCGGTCGGCCCGAGCCGGTCGGTGATCCGCCGCACCTCCCGGACGGCCGTGGCGAGGTCGTCCGAGACCCGGTCCAGCACGCCGGAGAACATCGCCGGGTCGTCCACCGCCGCCGCCCCCTGCAAGCGCAGCCGCAGCCCGGCCAGCATCGGGCCGAGGCCGTCGTGGATGTCGCGGCGCAGCTGGCGGCGCTCCTCCTCGCGGGCCGCGACGATCTGCTCGCGGCTGGCCCGCAGGTCCTCCATCAGCCGCAGCGAGGCGACGGCGGGCGCGGCCTGGTAGGCGAGCGAGCGCAGGATGTCGCGGTCGCTGTCGTCGAGGGTCCGCTGGCCGGCCCGCGGGGCGACGGTGAGCCGCCCGATGGTGGCGCCGCGGTGGACGAGGTCGAAGCCCTCACTGCTGCCGGAGCGGTCGCCGACGGCGGCCAGCGGGCGTTCGCCGCCCCGGGTGCGGACGGTCAACGCCACGCCGGACAGCCGGAGTTCCTCGCTGACCGTGGCGCACAGCACGGCCGGCACGTCCTGCGGGTCGACGGTCTGGCTGACCCGTCCGGCCAGGCTGCGCAGCACCTGGTACGGCTGCGCCCGGGAGCCGTAGTACCAGCGGTCGACCACCCCGGAGGCCCAGCGCACGCCCCGGGGCAGTCCGGCCGCGAGCACGAAGACGGCGGCGACCAGCAGCAGTGCCCCGGCACCGCGCCGCCCGGGCAGCAGCATGGTGGAGAGCACGCAGGCCACCAGCACGAACACCACGACCAGCCCGGCGGCGACCAGCAGGCCGACCAGCACCCGCCGGGCCGCCCGGTCGAGCCGCCAGGAGCCGTCGTGGACGACGACGGCGGCCAGGGTGAGCGTCCACAGCGCGGAGGCGACCGCGAAGGCGATGTACGAGGGCGTGCTCTGCTCGTCGAAGTAGTAGCCCAGTTCGGCGGCGCCCCACAGCAGGTAGACGCCGAGCGCGATCAGGACGTTGCGCCGGCGCGCCCGGGGCACGCCGCGGACACGGGCGAGCGGGACCAGGACCACCAGGACCGACAGCACCACGAACGCGATCAGCTGGGCGTCGTGCAGCCGGGCGTCGAAGTCCCGCAGCCGGTCGGCCAGGGCGCTGCCGGCGAAGGGGTTGGGCCGGCCGAACACCGTCGGCTGGTAGACGTAGTAGCAGGCCTGGGGCAGCACCCACAGGCCGACGGCGGCGATCACGAACCACCACCGGCGGCCGGGCAGCGCCCCGTCCGGCAGCCACAGCGGCAGGGTGTACCAGACGGTGCCGCTGACGGTGAAGCCCACCGAGGTCAGGACCACCACGGCCCCGACGGCCTGCGGGTTCGACACCTCCACCCAGACCGGCGTCTGGAGGGCGTACGGGATGATCATCGCGGCCCCGTACGCGAGCAGCGCCCAGCCGAGCCGGTTGCCCGGGCGGTGGGCGTGCAGCAGCACCCCGCCGGCGACGGCGGCGAGGCCGTAGCCGAGGACGGCCAGGTGGCGGGCTGGCTGGGAGATGCCGGGCGTGCCCAGGTGGCTCAGGACGTAGCCGATCCACAGGCCGCCGGCCACCAGGCAGACGACGGCGAGCAGCCCCGCCAGCGCCAGTTGCCGCTCGGCCCGGCCGGACCTGGGCCGCCACCGGACTCCCCGCGCGCTCTCCACGGCCATGAGCACCCATTCCTCTCCGCGACCCACCGGATGCAAGCAGTGTCCTGCACCCGGTGTCCCGGGCACATGAGGCAGCGGCCCCGGCGGGGCGGGGCCGTCCCCGGAAACGGCACGGTGGGGCCGCGTCAGCGCGGGTCCGCGGCCGGCGCCGCCTGGCGGTAGGTGAAGCGCGGCAGGAAGAACTGGGTGATCGGCCCGACCAGCAGCGCGTACAGGACGGTGCCGACGCCGACACCGCCGCCGAGCAGCCAGCCGGCGGCGAGGACGGTGACCTCCAGCCCGGTGCGGACGATCCGCAGCGAGCGGCCGGTCGTGGCGGCCAGGCCGGTCATCAGCCCGTCCCGGGGGCCGGGCCCGAACCGGGCGCCGACGTACACGGCGACGGAGAACCCGTTGAGCAGGATGCCCGCCAGCAGCAGGCCGCCGCGGGCCGGCAGTCCGAGGTCCGCGGGGATGACCGAGAGCCCGAGGTCGGAGGAGAAGGCGAGCACGACGACGTTCGCGATCGTGCCGAGCGTCGGCTTCTGCCGCAGCGGCCACCAGGCGAGCAGCACCAGCACGCCCACGACGGCGCTGATCGTGCCGAAGCTCAGCGAGGAGTGGTGCTGGAGGCCCTCGTACAGCACGCTCCAGGGGTTGACGCCGAGGGAGGCGCGGACCAGCACCGAGAGGCTGAAGCCGTACAGGGCGAGCCCGACGAGCAGCCGGGTGAGGCGGGGCAGCGGGTTTTCCGCGAGGGGCACATAGGTGAGCGGCGGCAGCGGGGCGGCCTTGACCGCCTGGCGGCGCTGTTGCGGTGTGGTGACGGGCATGCGGTGCTCCTCGGGTCCTCGGTGCGGCGTGCTGTGCGGCGTCCCGCGCGGTGCTCCGCGCGGTGTCCTGTGCACCTCACGAGGAGTCTTCAGAGTCCCGGCCGACAAGTGGATGGCCAATCGGAGGCAAGTGGTATGTTTCGCGTAGCCAATCCGAGGGACCGGACGCCATGACGCACGCGCTCAGCGCACGCCAGTTGGCCGCTCTGCTGCCGGGCCTGTCGACGGTCCGGCCCGTGTACCGCCACCTGTTCGAGGCGATCGGCTCGCTGATCCTCGACGGCCGGGTCGCCCTGCACGTCAGGCTCCCCGCCGAGCGGGCCCTGGCTGGCGCGCTCGGTCTCAGCCGGCCCACCGTCACCTCGGCCTACGCGCTGCTGCGCGAGAACGGGTACGCGCACAGCCGGCAGGGCGCCGGCACCTGGACCGCCCTGCCCAGGGAGGTCGTGCCGCACAAGGTCACCCGGGCGCTCCCCGCCCCCGAGGCCGACATCGACCTGGCCCGGGCCGCGCCCGGCCTGCCCCCGCACGTCCTGGACGACGCGCTCGCCCGGGTCGCCCCGCAACTGGCCGTCTACACCCGCACCTCCGGCTACCACCCGTACGGGCTGCCGGGGCTGCGGGCGGCGGTGGCCGAGCGGTTCACCCGGCGCGGCCTGCCGACCGTGCCCGACCAGGTCCTGATCACGTCCGGGGCCCAGCACGCGCTGACCCTGGTGATCGGCCTGCTCACCGCGCCGGGCGACCGGGTGCTGGTGGAGAACCCGTCCTACCCCAACGCCCTGGAGGCGATGCGCCGGGCCCGGCTGCGGCTGGTGCCCACGCCGGTGTCCGACGACGGCTGGGACCTGGAGGCCGTCGAGGCCACGCTGCGCCGGACGATACCGCGCCTGGCCTTCCTCACCCCGGACTTCCACAACCCCACGGGCCTGCTGATGCCCGAGGAGAGCCGGGCCCGGCTGGTGCGGGCGGCGCGGTCCTACGGGACCTGGCTGGTGATCGACGAGACCATGACCGACCTGGCGCTCGACTGCCCGGCGCCCGCCCCCTTCGCGGCCCGCGCGCTGCCGAACGGCACGGGCGGGGTCATCACCATCGGCTCGATGAGCAAGACCCACTGGGGCGGTCTGCGGATCGGCTGGCTGCGCGCGCCCTCCCAGCTCGTCACCGAGCTGGCCGGCCAGCGGATCGCCACCGACCTGGGCGGCTCCGTGCTGGACCAGCTGCTGGCCCACACCCTGCTGGACGGCGGCGAGGAGCTGCTCGGCCGGCAGCTGGAGGCGCTGCGCGGTCAGCGCGCCGCCCTGGCCGGGGCCCTGACGGAGCACCTGCCCCGGTGGACCTGGCAGCCGCCCCCCGGCGGGCTGTCGCTCTGGGTCGACCTCGGGGCGCCGGTCGCGACCGCCCTCGCCGAGCGGCTCCTGGACCACGGCGTGCGGATCGAGAGCGGGGCCTGCTTCGCCACCGACCCGGGCGTCTTCGAGAACCGCCTGCGCATCCCGTACACCATGCCGCCCGCCACGCTGCGGGAGGCGGTGCGGCGGATGGCCGCGACCCTCGCCGAGGGGCTCCGGGCCCCCTCGGCGACGCGCCGCCCGCACCTGGTGGTCTGACACCCGTGCCCGTCGGACCACCCCTCACCCCACCAGCTGCGCGGCGTGCTCCCGTTCGCGTTCGGTCTCGGTGGCCGTCGGCGCGATCCGGCCGGTGGCGCGGCGCAGCAGCGGCGGCGCCATCACCGAGGTGACCACCGCCACCAGGACGACGACGGTGTACGAGGCCGTGTTGAGCACGCCGAGGCCCAGGCCGACCGAGGCCAGGACGATCTCGACCACCCCGCGCGCGTTCAGCCCGGCGCCGATCGCCACCGCCTCGTCGTGGTTCAGCCGGCCCAGCCGGGCCCCCGCGTAGCCGCCGACCAGCTTGGCCCCGACCGCGACGGCCAGCGTGACCAGCGCGGCGACCAGCACCGAGGGGTCCTTGAGCGCGGACAGGTCGACCTGGAGTCCCGCCGTCGCCAGGAACAGCGGCGCGAGCACCGCCATGACGAACGGCCGCAGGGCGTCCAGGAAGCGCCGCGCCCCGGCGCCGAGCGAGCCGATCACGATGCCGCACAGGAAGGCGCCGAGGATCGGCTCCATCTTCAGGGCGTGGGTGCCGGCCGAGGCCAGCACGATCAGCACCAGGACGACCGCGGCCCCCAGGTCCCGCCCGTTCGAGGCCCGCTCGATCGGGCGCAGCAGCCGGCCGATCAGGGGCCGGGCCAGGAAGGCCGTCACGGCGAGCACGATCAGCAGGTAGCCGACGGACTCGGCCACCACGCTGAACCGGAAGCCCGCGGTGGCCATCGCCGAGACGACGGAGAGCAGCAGCCAGCCCAGGATGTCGCTGACCGCGGCGGCGCCGATGATGACCTGGCCGACGTTGCGGTGCAGCAGCCGCATGTCGATCAGGATCTTCGCGATCACCGGGAGGGCGCTGACCGCGACGGCCACGCCGATGAACAGGGCGAAGGTGGAGCGGTCGCCCGCCGTGCCCAGCATCGACGCGGGCAGCAGGAAGCCCAGTCCGATGCCGAGGGCCAGCGGCAGCAGCACGCTGCCGAGGCTGACCCAGGTGATGGCCACCCGCTTGCGGCTCAGCAGGCCCAGGTCGATGTGCGCGCCGGTGATGCCGACCAGGAGCAGGACGCCCAACTGGGAGATGGCGCCGAGCAGGTGCATCTGCTCGGGGTTGCGCGGCAGGAGCCAGTCGGACACGGCCGGGGCCGCGCCGCCCAGCACCGAGGGCCCGACCAGGATGCCGGCGAGCAGCTCGCCGACCACCGCGGGCAGGCCGAAGCGCAGGGCGAGCCGGCCGAGGCCGGTGGCCAGGGCGAGCAGCGCGCCGATCTGGACGAGCAGCACGAGGAGGTGGTCGTGGCTGATGCCGGGTACGGGCGCTGTGGCCAGCACCATGGGGTTGTCCTTCCATGCCGAGGGTCGGGGCGGCGGGCGCCGTCCCGTGGGGCCGGTGCGCGGTCGCGCTCCGGGGCGACGGGGGGTCGAGGAGGCCGGGCCGGGGAGGCCGGTCAGGTGTAGAGGCCCTCCTCCTCCAACGCCCGCAGGGCCCGGTAGTCGCGCTCGATGTCCCGCCGGTCCTCGGCCGCCAGGTACACGTACCCGGGGGAGTTGATCAGGTCGCTGGTCGCGGGGAGGTGCCGGCCGGCGACGACGCCGTGGGCGAGGTGGACCAGGGTGGGCAGCTCCCGCAGGCGGTCCGTCCAGTCCAGCGACCGGGCCAGCCCCGCGGCGGGGTTGATCAGGGCGACGTTGCGCAGCGCCCCGGACCAGGTGACGGAGGCGTCCCGGAAGTCCCGCAGGCGCTCGGGGGCGAGCAGGGTGTCGGCCAGCAGGCCGGTCTGCGAGACCCCGGAGTAGCGCTCGACGACGGCGGGCGCGGTCCCGCCGCCGAGGCGGGCGCCCGTCTCGATCAGCACCGGGCCGCGGGCGGTCGTCATCACCTCGGTGTGGGCGGCGCCGGAGACGATGCCCAGGGCGTCGAGGGCCGAGGCGACGAAGGCGAGCACGGGCGCCGCCTCGGCGGAGCCGACCGGTACCGGCTCCTCGTAGTCGTAGATCGGGTAGCCGACGCTGCCGGTGCGCTTGGTGTACCGCCACAGTTCGGCGAAGCGGTGCACCCCGTCGTGCGACACGCTGTTGGCGTAGTACTCGACGCCGTGCACCCGTTCCTGGACGAGGACCGCGGTGTTGGGCTGCCCGTAGAGGTTGTCGGCGCAGAGCACGGCCTTGCAGGCGTCGTGCACCTCGTCGGCCGTCCGGCAGAACCGCACGTTGTCGGTGCCGGCGCTGTTCGGCGGCTTGACCACGGCCTCGCGCAGACCGGTGGCGCGGTACCAGGCCGCGGCCGTCTCGGCGTCCTCGAAGGACCGTCCGTGCGGGACGTCCACCCCGGCGGCGGCCGCCGCGTCGGCCATCAGCTGCTTGTCGCGGCGGGCGGCGAGGGTCTCGAAGCGGTTGCCGGGCAGTCCCATCAGATGGGTGAGGGTGTCGGCGAGGATCACCCCCGACTCGGTGCCGGCCACGACCCGGTCGACGCCCGACCCGGCCAGCCGGCGGGCGAGTTCGGCCGGGTCGCCGCCGCCGTCCAGCAGTTCCGTGTAGTCGGCGGTGTCGAAGGCGCGGGTGAAGTACTCCGGCATCTGCGGGGAGGACTGCACGTGCACACAGCGGCTGCCGCGCTCGCGCAGGGCGGCGACGAGCAGTCGTCCGGTCGAGTAGCCGTCGATCACCGCGATCTTCATCAGTACGTCCTTCCGGGGCTTTGCGGTCGTCAGGCCTGGCCGGCGGCTTCGTCGGTCTCGTAGAAGGAGCACGCGACCCGGGCACCGCCGTTCATGCTCACCACGCCCACCTCGGGGTCGGTGCTCCCCCGCACCAGGCAGCCGTTGTAGCCGTCGCCGCCGGTGACCTGCGGGTCGGTCAGGAAGACGCCCCAGTTGAGGTACAGCTCCTGGGTGCCGTCGCCGTCGTCGGCGGGGAAGGTCTCGGGGGTGGGCCTGATGCGCTCCTGGAGCACGTAGGGGCCGTCGAGCGCGGCGGCGAGCTGGGTCCGCCACTCCTCGGGGCCGACGGTCCAGCCGGGCACGATGCCGCTGCCGCCGTGCAGCAGCGTGGGCTTGAGGATCAGGTCCTGCTGGTGCTCCTCGGCGTACGGCAGCAGGTCGAGCTCCCGGCCGGCGGCGTCGGTCGCGGTGGCCCGGACGTGCCGGGTCCAGGGCAGGAAGCGGTCGACGCAGGCCCGCTCCTCGGGGCTGAAGGCCTCGCGGTTGCGGTCGTCGGAGAGCATGGCGAGCGCGCCCTTGTTGCCGTACAGCTCGGCGTCGAGCCGGCTGAACATGCCGACCCGGCCCTCCTCGAAGGCGCGCAGCAGCGGCTCGATCGCCTCGGCGTCGGCGGGGGCGGCGATCTCCTCGACCAGGAAGAAGCGGTACACCACGTCGATCGCGCGGCCCGCGACCTCCAGGCGGTCGCCGTTCTCGCTGATCTGGCCCACGTGGCAGGGGACGGCGTCGACACCCTCGCGGTCGAACAGCGCGGCCATGACCTTCAGCCGGGGCTCGTAGGACGTGAAGCTCTCCGGCCAGTCGACCAGGGCGACGACGGGGCGGCGGCCCTGCGGCGCCATGTGGCGGGCGCACTCGGCGCGCAGCGTCCTGACGATGCCGCCGAAGGTGTCGGCGTAGGCGAGGTTCCGCTCGGCGACGAACTCGGACAGGGCCGGGTGGCGGAGCATCGCGCGGTTGATGCCGGCGTTCTCGAAGCCGCCGAGCGCGCTGGTGATGTTGAGCTCCAGCAGCTTGAAGCCGTCGGCGCCGCGGTAGAGGTCGGACCGGGCGAGCGGGACGAGCGGCGCGTCGGCGGTCGCGGCGCGGCGGACGATGTCGGTCTGGGTGTCGGTCATCCCGACGGCCCGGGCCATCGCCTCGACGTCGCCGCCGAAGAGTCGCCGGGGCAGTTCGGTGAGCAGGCGGTGGATCTCGTAGAGGTCGGCCGCGACCCGGGCCCGCTCCTCGGCGGACAGGAAGACGGGCGAGGCGAGGAACCGGCCCCGGTAGGCCACGGTGACCAGGTCGTCGGCCGCGACGTGCTCGGTCAGCTCGCCGGGCCCGGCCCCCCGCCGCTTCAGCACGTCGAGGTACTCGGCGCCGAGCCCGGACCGGGGAACGCTGGTGGGGGTGGGCAGTTGTGGCGTCATCGGGAGGTTCTCTTTCGGTCGGGGCGGCACGGGGTGCGGGTGTACGGGGTGCGGGTGTACGCGAGTCGGGCGGGGTCGGGCGGGGTCAGGCGGGGGCGAACCAGGTGCGGATGCCGAAGGCCAGCCGGACGGCCACGACGGCCATCAGTCCGACACCGAGCGCGTACACGGCGGGGGTGCCGTGGCTCTTGGAGATCACGCCGGCCAGGCCCGCGCCGATCGGCAGCGCGCCCCAGGCGAACAGGCGGTAGATGCTGTTGACCCGGCCCTGGAGGTCCTTGGGGACGAGGGTCTGCCGCAGGACGACGGCCACGGTGTTCCAGGTCACCGAGGCGCACGCGCCCAGGGCCAGGGCGAGTCCGACGGCCCAGGCCCGGGGGACGAGCCAGATGACCAGGTTGCTGCACCCGATCGCGGTGACCACGCTCACCAGCGCCCAGCCGTTGCCGATCCGGCGCACCAGCGAGGGCGAGAGCTTGGCGGCGCTGATCGCGCCCACCGCCTGGCAGGCGACCAGCACGCCGTACCCGAGGTTGGACAGCCCCAGCTCGCGGTGCGCGTAGACGACCAGGACGGCCAGGGCACCGGTGTAGACGAGGTTGATCGCGCCGGCGGTGAACGACAGGTTGCGCAGCAGGCGGTTCTTGAAGAGCCAGCGCAGTCCGGTGGCCATGTCGGTGCGCAGCCGGGGGCGTTCGGCGGCCGGCCGGGGGGTGTGGCCGTCCTGCGGGAGGCGCAGCCGGGTGAGCAGGAACGCGGAGGCGAAGAAGGTCGCGGCGTTGATGCCGAACGGGACGGCCGGGGCGAGCAGGAAGAGCGAGGAGCCGATGAGCGGTCCGACGAACTGGGTGCCGACCGTCTCGGATCCCATGATCCGCCCGTTGGCCGCGACCAGGTGCCGCTCGGGCACCACGGACGGCACCAGGGTCTGGGCGGCGTTGCGGAAGAAGGTCTCGCAGCTGCCGATCAGGAAGAAGCAGGCGTACAGCGCCCAGAGGCTGCCGAAGCCGACGGCGACGGACAGCACGAACGCGGAGATCAGGCAGCCCCGGAACAGGTCGATGCGCACCATCGTCCGGCGCCGGTCGACCCGGTCGACGAGTACGCCGGCCGGGATGCCGAACAGGGCGTAGGGCAGGGTCAGGGCCATGCTGACGCCCGCGATGAGCCGGGGGTCGTCGGTGAAGGTGCTGGCCATCAGGGGCGCGGCGGACATCGACACCCCCTCGCCGATCGACGAGGAGGACGCGGCGGTCCACAGCCTGGTGAACTGCGCGCCGAGCCCGGACCGTTCGTCCGCGTCGTCGGGCCTCGCCTCGGTGGTCAGCGAGCCGTCGCTCTTCACTCGGTTCTCCCCTGTCCGGTGCGGTGGTCGCCGCGTTCGTTGCTGTGGGTGGGGCCGCCCGTGCCGTGGGCGGGCCGCTGCGCGGGACTGCGGGCGGGCCGTCAGCCGAGCGGGAGCGAGCGCAGGAAGTGCAGGCACTGCTCCAGCTGGGCCAGGGTGACGAACTCGTTGGCGGTGTGCGCCTCGGTGATGGCGCCGGGGCCGCAGACCACGGTCGGGATCCCGGCGTGCCCCCAGATGAGGCCGGCCTCGGTCCCGAAGGGCACGAACTCGGGGTCCTCCTTCGCGCCGAGCGCGTCGCGCACCCAGCCGACGAACTCGTGGTCCGGGTCGATGGCGAACGAGGGGGTGTCGGAGAGCTGTTCGGCGAGCACCCCGGCGCTGTCGGACTTCGTCCGCATGTCGGCGAGCACCTCCCCGGTGGCGCGGCGCGCGAGTTCCTCGGCGATGGCGCCGCAGGCGTGGTCGGGGATGTTCCTGACCTCGAACTCCACGACGCAGTTCTCGGGCACGATGTTGGGCTTCACCCCGCCCTCGATCCGGCCGACGTTGATCCAGGAGTGGCCGATGTCGAAGCGGTCGTCGTGCGGGCCCTCGGTGCGGAACGTCTCGTTGAGGGAGGCGGCGTGGCCGATGACGGCGGCGGCGGCGGTGATCGGGTTCGGCAGCAGCGGGGCGAGCGCGGCGTGCTTGGGCTCGCTGCGGAAGCTGATCCGGTGGTTCTGCTTGCCCTTGTGGCCGACCACGACCTTCATCCCGGTCGGTTCGCCGACGATGCAGCCCTGGACCTTGCCCTCCCAGCTGCTCAGTTCGTCGACGAGCCGGCGGGCTCCGACGCAGCCGACCTCCTCCTCGTACGTGAGCACGAGGGTGACGGGGGTGGTGAGGCGTTCGTGGTCGACCCTGGTCAGGATCGCCAGGCAGCAGGCGATGAAGCCCTTCATGTCGGCGGTGCCGCGGCCGACGGCGGCGGTGTCGGTGAGCAGGAGGGCGAAGGGGTCGGTGTCCCACGCCTGCCCTTCGACCGGGACCACGTCCGTGTGCGCCGACCAGACGATGCCGCGCTCGCCGTCCGGGCTCGGGCCCACGGTCGCCACCAGGTTGGCCTTGGTGTGCTCCTCGTTCCAGTGGAGCGTGCCCGTGATGCCGTTGGCGGCGAGCAACTCCTGTACGTAGTCGAGGAGTTCGGTGTTCGACCGGTGGCTGGTGGTGTCGAGGGCCACCAGCCGTCCGAGGATGTCGAGCATGCGGGGGTAGAGGCCGCCGTCGGACGGGCGCAGGGGAATGCCGGATGCCATGGTGACTCGCTCACAGGTCGGACGGACGGTCGGTCCGCGGGGCTTTCGCGCCGGCTTGGGCGCGGGCAGCCGAGCGAGCGCCCGAACCCGGGTGCGATTCGGGCGCTCGTTCGGCTGCGGGAGGGCACGAGGACGGCACGCCGCCGAGGACCGGCGGCGCCCCGTGGGCGGGAGTGCGGGGCGGGGCCCCGGCGCTCACGCCTTCGGGGACAGCCGGCTGTGGCCGACCTCCGCCAGCGACGGTGTCACCGGCTGGCCGTGCGTGGTGAGCCGGAGCAGCTTGCGCACGTGCTTCTCGTCGAGGTCCTTCGTGGTCGCCGAGTGCAGGACGCACCGGTTGTCCCAGACCACCACGTCCAGCGGGCTCCACCTGTGCCGGTAGACGTAGCGCTCGCTGGTGATGTGCGCGATCAGCTCCTCGATGAGGGCGGTGCTCTCCGCCTCCTCCAGCCCGTCGATGCCGACCACGCTGCCGATGATCCGGGGCTGGATGAACAGGGTCTCGCGACCGGTGTCCGGGTGCCGGCGGACCAGCGGGTGGGTGATCTCCGGGGTCTGCTTGCGCTCCTCCGGGCCGATGTACTTCCAGCGGGCCCACGGGTCCTCGCGGTCGGGCGACCACCGGTACTGGTGGCGCACCCGGAGCGTGCGCAGGTACGCCTTGCGCTCCTCGGGCAGCGCCGCGAACGCGGACTCGGCGTCGGCGAACAGGGTGTCACCGCCCTCGGCCGGGATCTCCAGGCCGTGCAGCATCGTCGCGCTGCCCGGGACGAGCTTGTAGGAGTAGTCCGAGTGCCAGCCCTGGCCGGAGGTCTTCATCTCCGGGTTCCGGCCGGGCTCGTTCTGGTTCGACAGGAAGGAGAGGGTCGGCTCCTCGGGGTGGCGCAGCTTGATGACGTGGTGCTCCTCGGGCCGGCCGAAGATCGTGCCGAACTTGGCGAACGTGGCCGCCGGAATGTCCTGGGAGCGGAAGACCAGGACCTTGTGGTCCAGGTAGGTCTCGTAGATCGCGCGTCCGTGCTCCTCGATGAGTTCGGGCGTCAGCCGGAAATCCTTCACTTCCGCGCCGAACGTCTCGGAGACCCGGGTCGCGACGACCGTGGAATCAGCAGTCACTTCATTCCTTCCGTCAGAGTTTCACATTGCCGCGACTTGGCCCGGCGCCGTACCGGTCCGATCTCAGGCGAATTCCTTGCGGAGGAATACGCGGTGCGAGTGCTCGTCCTGTTCGGTATGGGTGACGACGTAGTCGAGGCCCTGGTAAAAGGCGATGTTGTCGACCATTTCGACCCGGGTCCAGAGCCGCACCCCGCGCAGTCCGGCGGACCGCGCCATGTCCTCGACGAGGGCGACGAGCCGCTTCCCGATGCCCTGCCCCTGGCAGGACGGCCGCACCGCGAGGTTCCGCAGGACGAGGTACGGGTCGCCCGTCTCCACCGTCACCATGCCGAGCGTGCCGTCGGCCGAGACCGCGACGTGGCACCGGCCGGACCCGGCGACCTCCCGGTAGTCCAGGAGGAGCGGGGCCGGCGGCTCGTCCACCAGGCCGAGGTACTTTCCGTAGGCCTCCTGCGCGATCTCCGCCAGCGCCTCGCTGTCCGGGGCCGCGGCCGGCCGGATCCGGACGGAGGCTCCGTGCGGGGCGGTCTCCATGTCCTTCCACTTCTGCACAGAGTGCGACGGGGTCACCACCGGTCCGGGTCAGCCGTTCCGGGCGTCCAGCGTCCGTGCCTCGCGGGAACCGTCGAAGTACGGGCTGGCGTAGACCTGCTCGCCGTCGTGCGAGGCGACCTTCTCGTTGAAGTCGCTGCCCACGTCGTAGTTGAAGGTCACCCGCGGGTAGGCGAGCGCCTCCACGCGGCCCTTGTCGTACTGGGCGTCGATCGAGGAGAAGCGCAGGGCGTAGGCCAGCCGGGACGGGATCGGGCCCTCCCCCAGCGGCACGCTGCGGTGCAGGACGTACTTGTCGAAGATCAGGGCGTCACCGGGCTCGAAGGAGTCCTCGACCGCGATGTGGTCCAGCAGGCCCGTCATCTGGGGCGAGTTCAGCAGGCTGTTCTTCAGCACGCTGAAGTCGTCGTAGCCGAGCGCCTCGCCGGCCTCCGCCTGGCTGCGCATGTAGCCGGGCAGCAGGTTGATGTGCTGGTAGACGAACTCGCCGGACAGCCGCTGCTTGGAGACGTACTTCATGCCGCCGCGCTGGCCGTCGGCGGCGATCGGGGACAGCGGCGTCCAGATCGTGTAGCCGGCGTCCTCGCGGCGCTGGAAGCCGAAGCTCTGGGTGCCCACGTGCCAGGGGAACCCGGTGCTCTTGTTCTTCTCCAGCTCGAACCCGAGGCCCTGGGTGAAGAAGACCCTGTGGCCGGTCAGCTTGGCCATCGCGGCGGCGAAGGCACCGTCACCCATGAGTTCGAGGAGCGTCGGGTCGTCGTTGCCGATGTCGTACTTGAGCTTGCTGAAGCCCGAGCCGTAGTTGTCGGCGGGCGGGACGATCTCCGAAGTGCTGAGCTTCTTCATGTGATCGACGAGCCCGGCCGAGAAGACCTGCTTGAGCTTCAGGAATCCGTGCTCCCGGAAGCTCTCCGCGTCCTCGTCACTGACAGTGAATGCCGGGTTAATCATTGAGGAATTCCCCCAGATCTGGTCCACCAGGCCGGCCGCAGGCACCCGCCCCGAGCGGGGTCGAATGGTGAATACCTGCGATACGGCGCGAACGAATGTCCACCGGATGTGCGCCCCAGCGGCGGGCGGCCGGAATGCGGCGCACTCACGACTTCCCTTCGAACATAGCCAACGCCCACCGGTGAGCGCCACCGTCGGAACGTGTTCAGGGGCGTGCACGGACTCTTCCGGCGGGCCGGGCACCGGATATCGGAATTCGGCGTCACGGCATCGGGTCGTACCGGACGACCTCGTCCCGCTCCTCCAGGTGCTCGGCGAACTTCAGCCACTGCTCGGCGTACTGACGGGCCAGCCGGCCCACCATCGACTCGCAGTGCGCGGGCACGGCGCTGCTCAGCCCGGACCACTCCGCCGCGGCGTTGTGCTGGAGGAGCCTCAGGAGCCCCCGCCCCTCCTCCCGCAGCCGCAGCGAGGGGTCCCGTCGCAGTGCCGCCAGCAGCAGGTCGGGCGGCTGCTCGACCGGGCGCTCCGGGCGCGCGGCGTCCTGGCGGGCGCCCGCCGCGGCGGGCCGCGCCTGCGGATCCGCGCGCGGGGCGCCCGCCTCCCCCGGCGCGAAAGGTGACGGGGCGTCACGTGCCGTGTCGGGCCCGGTGTCGGCCGGCGGCAGGCCGGCCTGGACCCGTCGCCGCACGTCACCGGCGGTGGCCGGGGAGATCCCGGCGAGGCGCGCGATCTCGCGCAGCGACGCGTTCGGGTTCTCCGCCAGCACGCCCGCCGCCCGCCACCTGCCCTCGGCGGCGTTCAGCGGGCGGACCCGTCCGTCCTGGCCGACCCGCCTATCCAACTGCGGCGGTGCGGCAGTTGAACGCGCCCGGATCCCGGCGACCGCCTTGGCGCTGAGGCCCGAGGCCTTCGCGACGGCGCGGTCGGACATCTGCGGATGCGTGGCGATGATGCGGGCCGCGGCGGCCCGCCGGTCCCTCAGCGTGAGCGGAAGGCCGTGCGCCACATTGGCCTCGACCGCCCGGAGGAACGCGTCACCGTCGGAGCCGTCGAAGAACTCGACCTCTATCGTCTGCTCTCCCCGCGCCCGGGCCGCCTGGAGACGGTGCATGCCGTCGATCACGGCGAGGTCGGATCTCCGCACCAGGATCGGCGGCAGGCGGTCCTCCACGGAGGCCAGCCTGGCGACGTGCTCCTCGTCCACGCCCTCGGTCCTGGGCGACTCACCGGGCAGGAGCGCGGACATCCGTACTCTGGCGGTCCTGCCCCCCGGCCGGACCCCGGACGGCACCACCACGCCCAACACCATGGATTCGGAGCGGGCCGCCACGGCCCTCTCGACAACTGCTAGCTGCATCCTTCCCCCCTGCGCGTGTCACCGTGTTGTGTGCCCCGTCCCATGCCGAAGGTCGCCGGGTCTCGGCTGTGGATGGCTCTGGGTGCGCGGGGCGTTGACAGTTGATGGGTGCCGGACTCCGACTTCTCGTCAGGGCCCTGTCATTATCATCGGCCGACGCTCCCGCAGTTGTCGAGCTGGAACCGGCTGACTGACGGTGTGACAGAAGACGCTCTGACGTGCTCAAACGCCCCGGCAGACCGGCTCGGGGCGGCGCCCGGCGGCCGGCCCGGCCCGGCGCCGGACACCCTCCGCGCCGGGAACCTCCCAGCCCAGGGCCGCACTGCGGACAACAGTTCGGGCGGCACGGCGGAGCCGCTCCGTCCGCCCGGGCCCCGCGCGGCACGGCCCCCGCTCCCCCGGGGGTGTTTCTCATGACATGTCTGGTCACTACCGCTGGGGCCCCCGTGCTGTGATACTCGGACCCGGCGGGCTCGGTCACGGCGGCCGCCGACGGCTGCCGTTTTCCCGCCCGCTCCCCTGGGCCCCTCCTTCACCAGGCGCCCCTCCGGCCCCAGGGCCACCAACGGCGCGGCCGTCGACACCGTGGTCTCCGCGCCGCCTTCCCCGGTCCCCCTAGGGCCTAGGGACACCCCACCTTCGACCCGACGTCGGCAGAGCCCTCTGCGCGCGGTGACGATCCGTCATGTCCCCGTGCGCGAAAGGCCGGACTCTGCGCCGAGGAGAGGGATTCCTCCCCATGAAGAACTCAGGAACGCCGCCGGCGCTCGTGCCCCAGGCCGAGGCCGGCGACGTCGGACCCGGATGGCGCCGCAACGCCCTCCGGGACGTCGGAGCCCGGCTCACCGACCCCGGCTTCCCCTGCGTGTTCGCCCGGAACGCCTACCGCAAGGGGCTGTTGAGGTTCGTCTTCGCCGACGACGGCGGACCGCGCGGGATCGAACAGCTGGGCACCGGGCTCACGGACTACGTCCAACTGTCCCGGCGGTGGGACGACACCCTGGACACGGCGTACCCGCTCGTCGCCGTGTTCGCACCCGACGCCGTGCCGACAAGCTCCCTGGCCGGCCACCACGCCTTCGGCTGGCGGGTCCTCCAGGACCTGCACGCCCGGGACCCGGAGCCGTGGCCCGAGGGGGTCGGCAAGGACCCCGAATCGGCGTCCTGGTCCCTGTGCTTCAACGGCATGGCCCTCTTCGTCAACATGAGCAGCCCCGCCCACCGGGTGCGCCGCAGCCGCAACCTCGGCCGGCACTTCGCCCTCGTCATCAACCCGCGCGAACGCTTCGACGTGTTCGCCGGCGACACCCCGAGCGGCCGCAAGGTCCGCGCCAACATCCGCGGCCGGATCGGCCGTTACGACGGCACCCCGCACGCCCCGCAGCTCGGCTCGTACGGCGCCGGCGCGCTCGAATGGCTCCAGTACGGCCTCGTCGAGGAGAACCGGGACCGCACCGACCGGTGCCCGTTCGCCTTCCGCGGCGCCTGAACCGGCCCTGCCCGGACCGCACAGCCCCCGTCCCCACCCGGATCCCGACCGAACGACGCGACGCGGCACGCCCGCGTGAGAGAGGTAGTCCCGACCGATGATTGACCTGATCGTCTCCCAGGGCCGTGTGGCCGACCGGGCCGCCTGGATGATCGAGGGCGCGGCGCGCACCGCACGGGCGCTGGAGGAGCGCTACCGGCTGAAGGGCCGGTACATCGGCACACCCGCGCCGCCCGCGCGGGACGACTGGCGGGTCAGCCTCCCCCAGGCCCGGGAGACCCTGCTCGGACTGGGCGAGGCCGTCACCCGGAGCCTGCGCGGCGGCCACCTCACCACCGTGGTCGCCAACACCTGCTCGGTCGGCCTCGCCACGCTGCCCGCGGTGGCCCGCGAGCACCCCGACGCCGTCGTGCTCTACGTCGACGGGCACGGCGACTTCAACACCCCGGACACCACCGACACCGGGTACCTCGGCGGCATGGTGCTCTCCGGCGCGTGCGGGCTGTGGGACAGCGGACACGGCGCCGGGCTCCGCCCCGAACAGGCCGTCCTGGTCGGCTCCCGCGACATCGACGCCCGGGAACGGGACCTCATCCACGCGGCCGGCGTACGGGTCATCCCCCCGAAGGAGGCCACGGCGGACGCGGTGCTCGCCGCCGTCGGCGACGCGCCGGTCTGGGTCCACATCGACTGGGACGTGCTCGACCCTGGCTCCGTACCCGCCGACTACACCGTGCCGGACGGCATGCTCCCGGCCCAGATCCGGGACATCTTCGAAGCGATCCCCGCCGACCGGCTGATCGGCGTCGAGATCGGCGAGCTCAACGCCCCGGCGGACAGCGACCGGGCCGACGCCGCGGTCGGCGTCATCCTCGACATGGTCGCCCCCGCGTTCGAGTCCGTCCGGGCCCGGCGGTGACGACCGCGCCCCCGGCCCGCGCCGCACACCCCGGCCCGGCCACCCTCCCGTTCAGCAAGATGCACGGCGCCGGGAACGACTTCGTGGTGCTCGACCTGCGCGACGCGCCCGACCCGTCACCGGAGCTGTGCCGGGCGCTGGCCGACCGCCGCCTGGGCGTCGGCTGCGACCTGGTCCTCGGCGTCCGGCCACCGCGCAGCGCCACCGCCGCCGCCTCCTTCGGCATCTGGACGGCGGACGGATCACCGTCGGCGCAGTGCGGCAACGGCGCCCGCTGCGTCGCGGCCTGGCTGGTCCGCGCGGGCCTGGCCGCCGGCCCCCGGTTCGACCTGGACAGCCCCAGCGGGACGCACCGGGTCGACGTACTCGACAACGGCGCCTTCCGCATCGCCCTCGCCGTGCCGCGGTTCGCCCCCGAGCAGGTCCCGCTGTTCGGCTACGACCGCGAACAGGACGGCTACGAAGCCGTCCTGGCGGACGGGACCGCCGTCCGGTTCGCCGCCGTCTCGGTCGGCAACCCGCACGCCGTGATCGAGGTCGACGACCCCCGCACCGCGCCCGTCGCCCGGATCGGCCGGCTCGTCCGGGACTCGGGCCTGTTCCTGCCCACGGTCAACGTGGGCTTCGCCGCGGTGGAGGCCCGCGACCGGGTACGCCTGCGGGTCCACGAGTACGGCGCCGGCGAGACCCCCGCCTGCGGCAGCGGCGCCTGCGCCGCCGCAGCCGTACTGATGCGGCTCGGCCGCGTCGACCGCGACGTGTCCGTCCTCATGCCCGGCGGCGAACTCCGGATCAGCTGGCCGGACGACACCGCGGACCTGCTCCTGACCGGCCCCACCGCATTCGCCTACGAAGGACACTTCCCCCTTGCCTCTGTATGACAGCATCCTCGACACCATCGGCCGCACCCCGATCGTCCGGCTGAACCGGATGGCCCCCGACCACACCAGCGTCTACGTGAAGGTGGAGTCCTTCAACCCCGGCGGCTCGGTCAAGGACCGGCTCGCGCTCTCCGTCGTCCTGGACGCCGAGGCGAAGGGCGAACTCAAACCCGGCGACACCATCGTCGAATGCACCTCCGGGAACGTCGGCATCGCCCTGGCGATGGTGGCCGCCGCCCGCGGCTACCGGTTCGTGGCCGTCATGGGCGACACCTACTCGGTCGAACGGCGCAAGCTGATCCGCGCCTACGGCGGCCGGGTCCTCCTCTTCCCCGGATCCGAGGGCAGCAAGGGCGGCAACCGGATAGCCGACGAACTGGCCGCGAAGCACGGGTGGTTCCGCGCCCGGCAGTTCGACAACCCGGCGAACCCCGCCTACCACCGCGAGACCACGGCCGCCGAGATCCTCGGCGACTTCGCCGGAAAGCGCCTCGACTACTTCGTCACCGGCTTCGGCACCACCGGCACGCTCACCGGCGTCGGCCAGATGCTGAAGCTCGCCCGCCCGGAGGTGCGCGTCGTCGTCCTCGAACCCGGCAACGCCGCCGTACTGGCCGGCCGGGAGTGGAACACCCACCGGATCCAGGGCCTGGCCCCCAACTTCGTCCCCGGCGTGCTCGACCCCAGCGTCATCGACGACCTGGTGACCATGGACGAGACGGTGGCCCGCGACACCGCCCGCCGCCTGGCCGCCGAGGAGGGGATCTTCGCCGGGATCTCCGCCGGCGCCACACTGGCGACCGCCCTGCGGGTCGCCGAGGAGGCGCCCGAGGGATCCGTCCTGCTCGCCATGCTGCCGGACACCGGCGAACGCTACCTGTCCACCTTCCTGTTCGACGGGGTGAACGAGGGCTCCGACGACGAGTGGCTGGCCTCGCTGGACGCCGGGTCCGGCAACTGACCCGACGGGAGCAGGCGCATGAGCGAGTTCATCCCGCGGGCCACCCGCTACGTCGACCTGCCCACCGGCTTCCCGATGCGCAACGGCGGCACCCTCACCGGGGCACGCATCGCCTACGAGGCCCTCGGGCGGCTCAACCCGGAACGCGACAACGCCGTCCTGCTCCTCACCGGCCTCTCGCCCGACGCCCACGCGGCGTCGGGCCCCGAGGACCCCTGCCCCGGCTGGTGGGAGGGCATGGTCGGACCGGGCCGGCCCGTGGACACCGACCTCTGGTACGTGGTCTGCGTCAACTCCCTGGGCAGCTGCAAGGGTTCCACCGGCCCCGCGTCGATCGACCCGCGCACCGGCGAGCCCTACCGGCTCTCCTTCCCGGAGCTCGCCATCGAGGACATCGCCGACGCCGCGGCCCACACCGTGCGGGCCCTCGGCATCACCCGGCTGGCCTGCGTGGTGGGCACCTCGATGGGCGGGATGACCGCGCTGGCCCTGCTCGCCCGGCACCCCGGGCTGGCCCGCACCCACATCAACCTCTCCGGGGCCGTGCACGCGCTGCCGTACGCGATCGCGGTCCGCTCCCTGCAACGCGAGGCGATCCGCTCCGATCCGCGCTGGCGCGGCGGCCGTTACAGCGAGCAGGACCCTCCCCGGCAGGGCATGGTCACCGCCCGCAAGCTCGGCATGATCACCTACCGCTCCGCCCGGGAGTGGGACGCCCGGTTCGGGCGGGCCCGCACGGACGCGGCGGACTCGGCCGGGCGGGCGGAGTTCGAGGCGACGTTCGGGTCGGCACCCAGGGCGACGTTCGAGGCGGCGTTCGAGGTCGAGCGGTACCTCGAATTCCAGGCCCGCCGCTTCGCCGCCCGGTTCGACCCCAACAGCTACCTCTACCTCAGCCACGCCATGGACCAGTTCGACCTGGGTGCCCCCGACGGCTCCGGCGGTCCCGGCGGCCCCGACAGCTCCGGCGGTCCCGACAGCTCCGGCGGCCGGGACGGACCCGACGGCGTCGCCCGGGCGCTGGCGCGGCTGCGCCTCGGCAAGGCCCTGGTGATGGGTGCGCGCACCGACACCCTGTTCCCCCTCCGGCAGCAGGCAGAGATCGCCGCCGGGCTCTCGGCCGGCGGGACCGAGGTCACCTTCCTGCCGGTGGACACCCCGGTCGGCCATGACGCCTTCCTCGTCGACATCGAGCGCTTCGGTCCGCCGGTGGCGAAGTTCCTGGCACTCGCCCACTGACCGTCACTGATGGGTCGTCAACTATTGGCCCATCAGGGCGCTCTCACACCGAACGAGACGGAGACCACCGTGTCCGCGCAGCCCCGCACCCTGGCCCTCGTCACCGGCGCGAACCGCGGCATGGGCCTCGAAATCGCCCGCCGGCTCGCCGAGCACGGCAGCCGGGTGCTCCTCAGCGGCCGCGACCCCGACGCCGTCACCCGGGCGGCGACGGCCCTGCGCGACGACGGCCTGGACGTCGAACCCCTGGTGCTCGACGTCACCGGCACCGACAGCATCGCCGCCGCGGCAGCCGAGATCACCGGCCGGCACGGCCGCCTCGACATCCTGGTCAACAACGCGGCGATCCGCATCGAGGAGTACGGCCGACGGCCCTCCGAGCAGCCGCTCGACCGCTGGCGCCGGACCTTCGACACCAACCTGTTCGGCGTCGTCGAGACGACCGTCGCGCTGCTGCCCCTGATCCGGAGCTCGCCGGCCGGCCGCATCGTCAACGTCTCCAGCCTCCTCGCCTCCCTGACCACGCACACCGACCCGGCCTCGTACGCCTACAGCGACACCTTCAAGTCGCTTCCGGCGTACAGCGCTTCCAAGAGCGCCCTGAACTCCTGGACGGTGCACCTCGCCTACGAGCTGCGCGACACCCCGGTCAAGGTGAACGCCGTCCACCCCGGGTACACCAAGACCGGCATGAACGACGGCGCGGGCGACCTGGAGATCCCGGAGGGCGCCGCCACCAGCGTCGCCATGGCCCTGCTGCCCGACGACGGCCCGACCGGAACCTATGTGCACCTGGGGAACGTCGTGCCCTGGTAGCCGACCGCTCGCCCCGCCCCACCGAACGGCCGACTCCTCCGCTCCCCCACGATTGGACGCGCCCCATGGGTACCCTCGCCTTGGTCACCGACGCCGTGAGCCTCCCGCTCGACCACGACATGCCCCCCTTGCTGGCCGCGTGCGACACGGTCGGCCTCGCCGCCGAGGTGTGCCACTGGGACGACGGGGCCGTCGACTGGTCCCGCTTCGAGGCCGTCCTGTTCCGCTCGCCCTGGACCTGGGCGGACCGGCGGGCCGAGTTCCTGGACTTCTGCGACCGCGTCTCCCGCGTGACCCGCCTGCTCACCCCGCCGCCCCTGGTCCGCTGGGCGCTCGACAAGCGCTACCTGGCCGAACTCGCCGCCGCGGGGGTGCCGGTCGTCCCGACCACGATCGTCGAACCGGGCGCGGCCGCGCTCCCGGCGGTCCGGGACTTCCTCGCCACCCACCCGCGGGCCGCCGGATTCGTCGTCAAGCCGAACGACGCCTGCTACTCCAAGAACGTCCGCCGCTTCGCCGCTTCGGAGGGGGAGGAGGCGGCCCGTCACATCGGGTGGCTGCTCGCTGACGGCAGCCACGCCGTCCTCCAGCCCTACGTGGAGTCCGTCGACCGGCATGGCGAGACCGACCTGACCTTCTTCGACGGCGTCTACAGCCACGCCATCCGCAAGGGCGCCATGCTCCTCCCGGACGGCACGGTGCACGTACCCACGCTGGACTTCCGCACGGCCCGCGCCGCCGACGAGGACGAACGCGCCGTCGGGGCGGCCGCGTTGGCCGCCGCCGCGGCGGCCGTGGGCCTCGACCGCCCACTGGTCTGCGGCCGGGTCGACCTGCTCCGCGGGCCGGACGGCACCCCGATGGTGCTGGAGATGGAACTGTGCGAGCCCTCGCTGAACCTGGACTTCGGCCCGGACAGCGCGCTGCGCCTCGCCGAGGTGCTGGCCGATCGGCTCACGTCGCCCGGGGCGTAACGGCGGTGGGCGGTTGCGGCCACGAGCCGAGGTCGACGGCCGGGCAGGTGTAGAACGTCCGGACGCGCTCGGGGAGCCTGCCGTACGGCGTGCCACGTGCCCCGCCCCGCGTCACCTGTCACTGTGGTGACGGAATCCGCACTCGCCACGTGCCTCGGCCGGGCACACGTGTTTGACCGGATCTGCACTCCCAACAGATGGTTGAACATGCAATGATCCGGCTGCCAGCCGCCCGCAGCCGGACATGCCCCGCCGACGCCGCCCGGGGCGGGGCCGCACCCCCGACCGACCGGACGCGTGAACACCGGGACGAGCACGAGATGCGAGACGAGCACGGCATGCGAGACAAGGGAGACGACGTCATGGCCAGTCCGGAAGCCCCCGGCCGGGTCCCCGCGCGGGAGGTGGTGTCGGCGGCACTCGACCGGGCCGCCGCGCACGACCACCTCAACGCGTTCATCACGCTCGACGGCGAGGGGGCGCTCGCCGAGGCGGACCGCCACGACGCCCGGGGCCCCGGGGGCGGCGGCCCGAGCTGGTGCCTCGTCGTCAAGGACAACATCCACGTCGCGGGCCTGCCCAACACCGCCGGCACCCCCGCGCTGAGGGACTTCGTCCCCGCGGCCGACGCGCCCGTCGTCCGGGCGCTGCGCGCGGCCGGGGCGATCGTCCTGGGCAAGACGAACATGCACGAGCTGGCGCTGGGCGCCACCTCCTGCAACCACGCCTTCGGCGCCGTCGGCAACGGCACCGACCCGGCGCTCTTCGCGGGCGGCAGCAGCGGCGGGACGGCCGCCGCGGTGGCCGCCGGCATCGCGGACGCCGGGCTCGGCACCGACACCGGAGGCTCCGTCACCATCCCGGCCGCCCTCAACGGGATCTACGGCCTGCGCCCCAGCGCCGGGCGCTACCCCTCGGCGGGCGTCACACCGCTGTGCCCCACCCGGGACACCGCCGGGCCGATGGCGGACACCCTCGACCGCCTGACGGCCCTCGACACGCTCGTCACCGGGGAGACCGGCGCCCCTCGGGACCCGGGCCGCCCGCTCCGGCTGGGCCTGCCGAGGCACGTGTTCACCGAGGACCTGGAGGGCCCGGTCCGGGCCGCCTGGGAGCGGGCCGTCGGCCGGCTCACCACGGAGCCGGTCACCTGGGTCCCGGTGGACACGGCCCACCTGGTCGAGCACGACTCCCGGATCGGGTTCCCGCTGGTCTTCGGCGAGTTCGCCGCCGCGCTGGGCGCCCACCTCGACGAGTACGGCGCCGGAGTGACCCCGGTCGAGGTCCTCGACGCGGCCGGCGACCCGGTCATCGCGGAGATGCTCAAGGCCACCGCCCTGCCCACCGGCCCGGGGTACCCGGGGCCCGCGGTCCTCCAGCGGGCGCTCGCGCAGCGCCGCGTGCTCCAGGCCGCCTACGCGGACCTCTTCGCCGTCCACCGCCTGGACGCGGTCCTGAGCCCCACCGTCCCGGTGTGCGCCCGGCCGCTGCGCCGCTTCGAGGACTCCCTGCCGCTCAACGGGCAGGACGTGCCGACGTTCTTCACCCTGATCCGCAACACCTCCCCCGCCGCCACCGCCGGCCTGCCCTCGGTGACGGTGCCGCTCCCGGTCACCGCGTCCCCGCCGGTCGGCCTCCAGCTCATCGGGCCCCGGCTGGCCGACCGGGACCTGTTGTCGGTGGCCGCCCGGGTCGAGGCCCTGCTGCGGCGCGGGTAGCACGCATACATGTGCCCGGCCGTGCGCAGACACGTGTGCACGGCACGGGCCCGGAGTTGACGCCTGCCCGGAGTTGACGCCTGCCCGGAGTTGACGCCCGCCCGGACTTCCACCACCCTTCCACTAATCGAATAGTGAAAGGGTACTTTGCCGATGACCATGGCCCTCGTCCGTGCCGGTTCACCGCGCCCCCAGCCGGCCGCGAGCCCCCGCCGTCTCACGGCCGCGCTCGCGCGCCGCCCCGCCGTCCTGGCCTGGGGGCTCGCGGCGGCCTTCGCCGCGCTCTACACCTGTGTCGCCGTCAACCGCCACCGACGGGGCCTCAGCAAGGCCTACGACCTGGGCATCTTCGAGCAGGCCGTCCGGGCGTACGCCCACGGCCGGGCGCCGATCGTGCCGCTCAAGGGGCCCGGCTACCACCTGCTCGGGGACCACTTCCACCCGCTGATCGCCACCCTCGCCCCCGCGTACCGGGCCTTCCCCTCGCCGCTCACCCTGGTGGTCGCCCAGGCACTGCTGATGGCGCCGGCCGTCGTCCCGCTCACCCGCTGGGCCCACGAGGTGGCCGGGCCGCGCGCGGCCCTGATCGTCGGCTGCGCGACCGGGGCCTCCTGGGGCATCGTCCGGGCGGCGGCCGACGACTTCCACGAGATCGCGTTCGCCGTCCCGCTGCTGGCCTTCGCCGCCACCGCGCTCGGCCGCCGCCGGCCGCTGGCCGCCGCGCTCTGGTCGCTGCCACTGCTGCTGGTCAAGGAGGACCTGGGCCTGACGGTGGCCGCCGTCGGCCTGCTGATCGCCTGGCAGGCCCGGCAGGACCGGCGCACCCCGCTGCCCGGGCTCGCCCTCGCCGCCGTCGGCGCCGCCGCGACCGCGCTCACCGTGCTGGTGCTGCTGCCCGCCTTCAACCCGAGCGGCGGCTTCGACTACTGGCAGCAGCTGGACGGCGGCGGGCAGCCCTCGGTGTGGGCGCTGCCGCTGCGGCTCGGGTGGCCGCCGGTCAAGTGGCTGCTGCTGTTCCTGCTCGCCGCCACCGCCGGATTCCTCGGCGTGCGCTCACCGCTCTTCCTGCTCTGCCTGCCCACCCTGGCCTGGCGGCTCTCCTCGTCCAACCCGCACTACTGGGGCGTCAGTTACCACTACAGCGCGGTACTGATGCCGATCGCGATCGCCGCCCTGGTCGACGCCCTGCGCCGCGCCGGCGGGCCGCGCCCCGCCGACACCCCCTCCGCCCCGCCGTCCCGGCGGGCCCCGCTGACCCGGCGGGCCCGGCGCGCGCTCGCGGTCAGCGCCCTGGTGACGGCCGTGACGCTGCCGCTCTACCCGTTGCACGAGGTGGTGATGCCCGAGGCCTGGGGCACCTCGCCCCGGCTGACCGACACCCGGACGATGCTCCGGCTGATACCGGACGACGCCACGGTGGCCGCCTCCAACCGGCTGGCCGCCCAGCTGACCGACCGGGCGGAGGTCACCCTGGTGTGCCGGGAGCCGGTCGGGCCGGGGCCGGAGTGGGTGGCCGTCGACCTGCGCGACCCCAGCGTGCAGGCCCCGTGCGCCGTCGCCGACACCACCCGGATGCTGACGGTGTACCGGGGGTCCGGCTACCGGCCGTTGGTCGACCGGGACGGCCTGCTCCTGCTCAAACGCCCCTGACCCGGGCCGCTCCGCCGCACCCCCGCCCGCTTCACCCCTCCCCTCCCCGGGTCCGGCTTGACCGCTGCGCCGCTGTGGGCCACCATTCCGCTATTGAACTAGTGAAAGGCCGGAACGTCGGTGATCGAGTACCGCATCGAGCGGCGCAGCGGCGTCTCCACCTACCAGCAGATCGTGCAGCAGACCAAGCAGGCCCTGCGGCTCGGTCAGCTGCAGCCCGGGGACAAGCTGCCGACCGCCCGCGAGGTGGTCGAGCTGACCGCGATCAACCCCAATACCGTGCTGAAGGCCTACCGCGAGCTCGAACGCGAGGGGCTGGTCGAGCCCCGCCCGGGGCTCGGCACCTTCGTCCGGCGCTCGCTCGCCCGGCCGGAGGCGGCGGCCGACGGTCCGCTGCGCGCGGACCTGGTCGGCTGGGTGGACCGCGCCGCCGGGGCCGGGCTGGAGCGCGAGGACATCGCCGCGCTGATGACCTCCGTCCTGGAGCAGCGTTTCGACACCGGGGTCTCCCCGGCAACACCGAACTGAGAACGTGGGGGGACCGGGTGGACGACCCGACAACCATGGCGCCCGCTCTCGAGGCTGTGGGCCTCGGCAGGAAGTACCGGGGCGGCTGGGCGCTGCGCGACTGCGACTTCACCGTCCCGGCCGGCCGGATCTGCGGCGTGGTCGGCCCCAACGGCGCGGGCAAGAGCACCCTGCTCTCCCTGGCGGCCCGTCAACTCACAGCCACCGAGGGTGAGTTGCGAGTGTTCGGCGAGCCAGCCGACACGCCCGGGCAGCGCGCCCGGGTCGCGTACGTGACGCAGGACAAGCCGCTCTACCCGGGCCTCACCGTCGCCGAGACGCTGCGGATGGGCCGTGAGCTCAACCCGGCCTGGGACGAGGACGCCGCCCAGGCGGTCGTCGACCAGGGCGAGTTGCGGCCCCGGGCGCGGATCGGCTCGCTCTCCGGCGGCCAGCGCACCCGGGTCTCGCTCGCCCTCGCCCTGGGCAAGGTCCCCGACCTGCTGCTGCTCGACGAGCCGATGGCCGACCTGGACCCGCTCGCCCGCAACCAGCTGATGGGCAGCCTGATGTCGGCCGCCGCCGAGCGCGGCACCACCATCGTGCTGTCCTCGCACATCCTTCCCGAGCTCGACGGCGTCATCGACCACCTGCTGCTCGTCCAGCGGGGGCGGATCCGGCTGGCCGGCGACCTGGAGGAGATCCTGGACGGGCACCTGCTGCTCGCCGGGCCCGCCGAGGGCGCCGAACTCCCGGACGGCCTGGTGATCGAGCGGCGCGCGGCCGGACGCCGGGCCACCGCGCTGGTGCGCACCGGGGAGCCGCCGGCCGGCCCGTGGGAGGCCACCCGCCCCGGCTTGGAGGACCTGCTGCTCGGCTACCTCCGCGCCCCGGCCGACCCGGCCCCGGGCACCGCTCCGGCGAACGCCGCGCACGAGAAGCACGAGAAGGCGGAGGCCTCCGCATGAGCACCGACCTGCTGACCGACCCCGCCGCCGCTCCCGCGCGCGGCCGCCCCGCCGCGCCCCGGCTGCGCGGGCTGCTCTGGCTGTCGCTCCGTCAGAACCGTGTGCTGCTAAGGACCATGCTCGTCCTGCTGGTCGTGGTGGCGGCCGAACTGGTCTGGATCCACATCGCCAGCCAACACACCGTGGGCGTCCTGCGGCGGACCGGCTGCTACTACCCCGACTCCTGGTCCAGCACCCGCTGCTGGACGCTGCTCTCGCCGATCAACCAGCCGAACTACTGGTTCGTCTCCATCCTCCAGCCCGCCGTCACCGCCGTGCCGCTGCTGGTCGGGGTGTTCGTCGGGGCGCCGCTGCTGGCGCAGGAGTACGAGCGCGGCACGATCCGGCTGATCCGCGCGCAGTCCGTCAGCCCGGTGCGCTGGCTGGCCGTCCGCCTCGCGGTGCCCGCCCTCGCCGTGCTGGTCTTCAGCGGCGTGGTCGCCGTGCTGATGACCTGGGTGTGGTGGACGGACATCGTGCACGGGCCGGTCGCCTTCGACCCGCCGTTCCAGTTCTTCACCTACCCCGCCCTCGGGGTGGCCCCGGTCGCCTGGTCGCTGTTCGCGCTGGCACTGGGCGTCCTGGTCGGCCGGCTGCTGCGCCGGACGCTGCCCGCGATGTTCCTCACCGGGGCGCTGGTCGCGATCGTCCACGGCCTGGTCGTGTGGGCCCGCCCGTACTTCCACCCCGTCGTGGACGAGGTGGTGATGAGGGACCCCTCGCTGGCCCCCACCGATACGGTCCTGACGCTTCAGCCCACCAACGCCTGGCTGGTCGACCGGGGCGTCGTCATGCCGGACGGCAGCCGCGTCGGCACCGACGCGTGCGGCGGCTCCGACTGGTGCGACGGTGCCGCCGGCACCTGGCTCCGGTACCACCCCGCCGACCACCTGGTGCCGATCCAGCTCGTCGAGGCCGGGATCCTGCTGGCGCTGACCGCCGTCGTCCTGGTCGTCGTCTTCCGCCGGATCCGCGCCTGACGCCGGTCGTACCCGGCCCCGCCCTTCCCGCCCTCCGCCCTCCGTCCCCCGTCCCCCGTCCTCCCGCCTCCCGGGGCGGCTGCCGCTCACCGTCGGTGACCGGCGGCCGCCCCGGGAGGCGCCGGTCACGGCCCGTGCCGATACTGGGGACGGACCGAGCCGGCCGAACGCCCACCCCGTCGGCCCACCGGCCCCGGTCCGCCCCGAGACCGCGGAGGACGCCGTGACCGGACCCGTCGTCGTCGGATTCGACGGCTCACCCGAGAGCCTGGCCGCCACCGAGTGGGCCGCCCGCGAGGCGCTCCGCCGCGCCCTGCCGCTCGAACTCCTCCGGGCCTGGCCGTGGCCGAAGCGGGACGTGGTCGGCAGCGACCAGACCTACCACCGCGCCCTGGCAGGGCTCACCGGGCGCGCGGACGAGCTGCGCGCGCTGGCACCGGGGGTGGCGGTCTCCGCGTCGCCGGTGTCCGGCGAACCCGCCGAGGCCCTGGAGGCCGCCGCGCAGCGCGCCGCCGTGCTCGTGCTCGGCTCCCGGGGGCTGGGCACCCTGCGGGGCTTCCTCGTCGGTTCGGTGAGCCAGGAGGTGCTGCGCCGGGCCGGCTGCCCGGTGGTGCTGGTCCGGGCCGGCCGGGAGGAGCCGGACGGGCCGGTGACGGTCGGCCTCGACCTGGCCCGACCGGCGGACCCGGTGCTGGCGTTCGCCTTCGAGGCCGCCGCGCTCCGCTCGGCGCCGCTGCGGGTGGTCCACGTGTGGGCCCCGCCGGCCGGCAGCGAGCACATGTCGTACGGCGCCATCGGCGGGCTGGAGCGCGAGGTCTCCGCCGACGAGCGGGCCGACCTCACCGAGGCGCTGGAGTCGTGGCGGGCCCGCCACCCGGGCGTCGACGTGACGGCCGACCTGGTCCGGGGCAAGGCCGCGGTGGAGCTGGTGGACGCGGCGTCGACGGCCCGGCTGCTGGTGGTCGGCCGCCGCCGGCACCGGGCGCCGCTGCGGCACCACCTCGGCCCGGTGGCGCACGCCGCGATCCACCACGCGCACTGCCCGGTCGCCGTCGTCCCGTACGGCTGACCGGGCCACCCCACGCCCACGGCTCCTCCTGCGGCTACCCCGCGGCGCGTTCCGGGTGGGTCAGGTTGGCGCCGTCGCGGGGGTCGAAGACGTGGATCCGGGCGGTGTCGATCCACAGGTCCAGCGGACCGCCCTCGGCGGCCCGGGTGGCGGTGCTCAGCCGGGCGACGACGCGGTGCTCCCGCATGCCGGTGTCGGCGCGGCCGGAGTCCGCGGCGAGTTCGGCGAGTTCCTCGGTCGCCACGGGGCCGCCCTGCTCCGCGAAGTGGACGTAGACGTCCGATCCGACGGACTCGCGGACCTCGACGGTGACGGTGCAGGTGGCGCCGCCGCCGTGCCCGTCGGTCAGGGCGGCGTCCTCGAAGTCCTCGGGGCGGATGCCGACGATCAGCTCCCGGGGCGCGTCCGCGCGTTCCAGGGCGCGCCGGGTGCGGTCGTCCAGCGGCAGCGCGCCCAGCGAGGTGCGCAGGGCGTTCTCCTCCAGCGCGGCGCCGAGGAAGTTCATCCCGGGCGAGCCGATGAACCCGGCCACGAAGAGGTTGACCGGCTCGTCGTAGAGCCGCTGCGGCGAGCCGACCTGCTGGACGAGGCCCGAGCGCATGACCACCACCCGGTCGCCCAGCGTCATGGCCTCGACCTGGTCGTGGGTGACGTAGACGGTGGTGGTGCCGAGGCGGCGCTGGAGCGCGGCGATCTGGGTGCGCATCTGGACCCGGAGCTTGGCGTCGAGGTTGGACAGCGGCTCGTCCATCAGGAAGGCCTTGGGGTCGCGGACGATCGCCCGGCCCATCGCGACCCGCTGGCGCTGCCCGCCGGAGAGGTTGGCGGGCTTGCGGTCGAGGTGCCCGGTCAGGTCCAGGATCCGCGCGGCCTCCTCGACCTTGGCGGTGATGGTCGCCTTGTCGACCTTGGCCAGGCGCAGCGCGAAGCCCATGTTGTCGCGCACGCTCATGTGCGGGTACAGGGCGTAGCTCTGGAAGACCATCGCGATGTCCCGGTCCTTGGGGGCCCGGTCGTTGACGACCTCCCCGGCGATGCGCAGGGTGCCCTCGGTGATGTCCTCCAGCCCGGCGATCATGTTGAGCGTGGTGGACTTTCCGCAGCCGGAGGGGCCCACCAGGATCACGAACTCGCCGTCGGCGATGGTGAGGTCGACGTCGCGGACGGCGAGGGCGCCGTCGGGGTAGCGCTTGGTGATGCCGTCGAGGACGATCTCGGCCACGGTCCGCCTTTCCGGTCCGCCGGGTGCGGCGGTCTCAACCTTTGACTGCGCCGGCGGTGAGGCCGGCGACGATGCGGCGCTGGAAGAGCAGCACGAAGACCACGATCGGGATCGTGATGACCACGGCGGCGGCCGCGATCGAGCCGGTCGGCTGCTCGAACTGGGAGCTTCCGGTGAAGAACGCGATGGCGGCCGGGACGGTCCGGGCCGAGGTGGTGGAGGTCAGCGAGATCGCGAACAGGAAGTCGTTCCAGCAGAAGATGAAGACCAGGATGCCGGTGGTGAACACGCCGGGCGCCGCCAGCGGCGCGATGACCAGCCGGAACGCCTGCCACGGGGTGGCGCCGTCGACCTTGGCCGCCTTCTCCAGGTCCCAGGGGATCTCGCGGAAGAACGCCGACAGGGTGTAGATCGCCAGCGGCAGCGAGAAGGTCATGTACGGGATGATCAGGCCCGGCCAGGTGTCGAAGAGGCCGAGCGCCCGCTCGATGTCGAACAACGGGGAGACCAGCGAGATCGGCGGGAACATCGCGATCAGCAGGGACACCCCGATCAGCAGCCGCTTGCCGGGGAAGCGCAACCGGGCCACCGCGTACGCCGCCATGGTGCCGAGGACGACGGCGACGGTGGTGGCGATCACCGCGATCCCGATCGAGTTGACCAGGGCGCGGGTGAACTCCGAGGTCCGGAAGATGCCCCGGTAGTTGTCCCAGGTCCAGGTGCGCGGCACGAAGGCGCCGTCGGAGAGGGTGGCGGGGGCCTTGAAGGAGAGCGCGACGATCCACCACACCGGGAAGAGCGCGTAGAGGACGACGGTCAGGTTGACGACGCCCCAGCCGGTCAGCGACCGGGCGTGCCGGGCGCTCACCGCTGCTCCGGCCCGGCGCCCGGCGCGGCCGCGCCGAACAGCCTGACGAAGACCAGCGCGATGAGCGCCACGCAGACGAAGACCAGCACCGAGATCGCCGAGCCGATGCCCAGGTTGAGCGCGGTGAAGAGGTTGTCGTAGCCGAGGATCGACACCGAGCCGGTGCCGTTGGATCCGCCGGTGAGCACGTAGACGTTGTCGAAGATCCGGAAGGCGTCCAGGGTGCGGAAGAGCAGGGCGACCAGGATGGCCGGCTTCATCAGCGGCAGGACCACCAGCCGCAGCCGCTGCCCGGAGGTCGCCCCGTCGACCATCGCCGCCCGCACCGTCTCCTCCGGCACCAGGGCCAGGCCGGCCAGGAGCAGCAGCGCCATGAACGGGGTGGTCTTCCACACCTCGGCGAGGATGATCAGGCCGACGGCCGGCCACTGATCGGTCAGCGGGGCGCTGCCCTCGGGCAGCAGGGCGGCCAGGTAGCCGGTCCCCGGTGTCCAGGCGTACTGCCAGGAGTAGGCGGCGACCACGGTGACGATCCCGTACGGCACCAGGACGGCGGTGCGGACGGTGCCGCGTCCGAGGACGGTGCGGTGCATCACCAGGGCGAGCGCCAGGCCGAGCAGCAGCTCGACGGTCACCGACACCACGGTGATCAGCGCGGTCACGCCGAGCGCCTGCCACCAGTACGGGGAGGTGAGCACCGCACCGTAGTTGGCGAGCCCGACCCAGTGCGCCTGCTCCGGGAAGCGCAGGTCGTAGCGCTGGAGCGACAGGTAGACGGCGTAGCCGATCGGGTAGGCGGTGACCGCGAGCATCACCAAGGCCGCGGGGGCGCACAGCAGCAGGCCCAGCCGGCGTTCCTGGCGGGCGCCCCGGGAGGGGCCGGCCGGCGCCGGCGGAGGCGGTGGAAGCGGTCGTGGCGGGGGCGGGGGTGCCGTGGTGTCGCGGGCGCCGGCGGTCGGTGTCACGGAATCAGCCCCTTCGAGCCGAGGGCGTCCCGGATCTGCCCGCCGAGATCGGCCACGTCCTGCTCCGGGCGGATGCCGGCGGGCGGGGAGAGGGTGTGCGAGACGGCGATGGAGACGTTCTGGTAGGCCGGGGTCTGCGGCCGGATGCTCGCGGTGTCGAGGGCGGCCAGCACCTCGGCGGCGAACGGGTAGCTCTCGGTGAGCTCCGCCGCCCCGTACAGGCCGCGCAGCGACGGCGGGAGGCCGCCCTTCAGCGCGTTGGTGAGCTGGTTCTCCCGGTCGCGCAGGCAGAGGGCCGCCTCGAAGGCCAGGTCGGGGTACCGGCTGTAGGCGCCCACGGCCAGGTCGATCCCGCCGATGGTCACACTGGCGGGCCGGCCGGGGGTCACGGCGGGATACGGGGCCCAGCGGAAGTGCGGGAACAGGTCGGGCCGGTTCGCCTTCATCGAGGGGTAGACGAAGGGGTAGTTGAGTTCGAAGGCGGCCGTGCCGGACTCCATGGCGAGCCGGTTCTGGTCCTCCATCTGGTTGGGCAGCGAGGGGTCGGCGGCCGAGGACACCGCCAGGTCGCGCATCACCGAGGCCGCCGTGACGGCGGGCGCCCCGAGCGAGGGGGCCAGCGCGTCGGGGGTGAGGACGGTGCCTCCGGCGCTGGTGACCAGGGTGTTGAACCAGACCGTCAGGCCCTCGTACTGCGCGCCCTGGATCTCCACGCGGTGCGGCTTGCCCTCCCCCGCCAGCCGCTCGGCCTCGGCCAGCATCCCGGCCCAGGTCGAGGGCGGGCTCGACACCAGGTCGTCGCGGTACCAGAGCAGTTGGGTGTTGGAGTTGTACGGCACGGCGTACAGCCGCCCCCGCCAGGTGGCGGTGCGCACCGCCGCGTCGAGGGTGTCGGCGGTGCCCTGGTCCCGCATCGTCCCGGTCCACTCCCGGATCCAGCCCGCCTCGGCGAACTCGGCGGGCCAGGTGACGTCCAGGCCGAGGATGTCCACGCCGCTGTCGTGCGCCGCCATCCGGCGCACCAGCTGCTGGCGCTGGCCGTCCGCGCCCCGGGGCAGCTTGTCGTAGCGGATCGTGTAGCGCCCGCCGGACTGCTGCCCGCAGCGGTCGGCGGCCTGCTGGAGCGCCCCCGAGTCGTCCGGGAAGTTGTACCAGTCCAGGGTGACCGCCCTGCCGTGGCCGCCGCCCCCGCAGCCCGTCAGCGCGGACGCGAGCACGGACAGCCCGGCGGCGGCGCGCGCCCACCGCGAACGGATTCTGGGGATCCTCGGCATCGTTCTCCCGTGCCGGGACGGACCGGCGCCGCCGACCCTAGCCCCGCGCCCCCATCCACCCGCCGCGTGCCGCGCCGCCGCCAGCCGGACGGGGGAGATAGGTCAGCTTTCCGTTCAACCCTATTGATCGGTACCGGGGTCGGGCTCGTCGGCTCGTCGGCCTGACAGCCCGTCGGCTTGCCGGGGCCGTCCCCGCCCAGCGCGAGCCGGCACAACCAGGTGCGGTACCAGCCGACTTGTCGGTATTCGACCCACCCTGACGGGAGCCGCACGGCCGGCGCCCCCGACCCTCCCGCGAGGCCGGGTCGAGGGCGGCGTAGGGTGCGCCATGTGAATGAACTGATCTTCCGGGGGAAAGACAGGTTCCGTCCGGACTGGACCGATCTCGGGCCGGTACTCATCGTCGTTACGGGCGAACTCGTCGCCGGCCACCTGAAGTTCCACCTCGGCCTCGGCCCCATGGTCCTGCTGGTCGGCGGGACGGTGGCGCTGGCCGCCGCGAGCCGCCTCCTCTCCATGCGCTACTGGAGCCGGATCGGCACCGACGGGGTCACCGTCTCCTGGGGATTCGGCCGCGGCCGCACCTACTCCTGGCAGCAGATCTCCTGGATCGACGTCTCGGAGTTCCAGGGCCGCGGCGCGCCCACACGGGTGGCCCGGATCCACACCACCGACGGCCGGCGCCACTGGATCTCCACCCTGATGACCAGCGACCTCCACCCATCGGAGGACTTCGACGCCGACTTCCGGCAGGTCGTCGACTGGTGGAAGCACAGCACCGGCCCGAGCCTGCGCGTCCAGCCGGAGAAGCAGCTCCGGGACCGGCTGTCGCCCGTGCGGCTCGCGGTGCTGGGCACCGTCGTCCTCGCCGTCGTCCTCTTCGTCTCCACCGTGGTGCTGTCCCGGTAGCCGCCCGACTACCTCGGCCCCGCCGTGCCCGCCGGCGGGCACGGCCCGTCCCGAGCCGCGCCCCGAGCCGCGCCCCGAGCCGCGCCCCGAGTGTCGATCTAGCATGAGAGGCAGGGCTTCGTCTCCGGGCCCGCGCCGCAGCGGCAGGAGGCCGACATGGCGTTCGACACGACCGGCTTCGAGCAGGCGGCCAGTGGCCGCTACCTGCCGATCTCCGAACACGGCCTGATCGGCGATCTTCGGACGACCGCCCTGGTCGGCACCAACGGCACCATCGACTGGTACTGCTGCCCGCGCTTCGACGCGCCCAGTGTCTTCGGGTCCATCCTCGACGCCGACCGGGGAGGGTCGTTCGACCTGGCCGCCGAGGCCCCGACCCGCACCCGGCAGTTCTACTTCCCCGACACCAACGTGCTGATCACACGGTTCTTCGCGGCGGACGGGGTGGCGGAGATCCAGGACTTCATGCCCGTGGTCGACGAGTCCCGCGAGGCCGCCCGGCACCGGCTGATCCGGCGGGTGGTCTGCGTCCGGGGGGTCCTCCCGTTCAGGGCGCGGATCGCCCCGCGCTTCGGCTACGGCGCCGAGCCGCACACCGTGCGCCTCGAAGGCCACGAGGCGGTCTTCCGCTCCCCGTCGCTGACGCTCGCGCTGACCTCCACCGCACCGCTGGAGTCCGACGGCTTGGACGTGTGGTCGCACTTCAAGCTCGTCGAGGGCGAGTCCCACGTGTTCGCCCTCGACCGGATCGGCGACGACGTCCCGACCCGGTCGTGTCCGCGCGCCGAGGCGCAGGAGCAGGCCGAGGCGACCGTCCGGTTCTGGCGCCACTGGCTGGCCGGCTCGCGCTACCACGGCCGGTGGCGGGAGATGGTGAACCGCTCCGCGCTGCTGCTGAAGCTGCTCACCTACGCGCCGACCGGTGCGATCGTCGCCGCGCCGACCACCAGCCTGCCCGAACGGATCGGCGGCGAGCGCAACTGGGACTACCGGTACGTCTGGGTCCGCGACGCCGCCTTCTGCGTCTACGCCATGCTGCGCCTGGGGTTCACCTCGGAGGCCGAGGCGTTCATGGGGTTCCTCGGCGAGCGGGGCATCCTGCGCGGCACCGGTGCGAACGGCCCGCTGCAGATCATGTACGGCATCGACGGCCGCAGTGAGCTGCCCGAGTACGAGCTGCCGCACCTGGAGGGCTACCTCGGCTCCGCGCCGGTGCGGGTCGGCAACGCCGCCACCGGCCAGCTCCAGCTGGACATCTACGGAGCCCTGATCGACTCGGTCTACCTGTACGACAAGTGGGGGCAGCCGATCAGCAGCGCCCGCTGGGACGAGGTCGGCGCGGTGGCGGACTGGCTCTGCGACCACTGGGACCAGCCCGACGAGGGCATCTGGGAGACCCGCGCGGGCCGCCGGGACTTCGTGTACTCCCGGCTGATGTGCTGGGTGGCACTGGAGCGGGCGATCCGGATGGCGAACCGCCGCGGCCTGCCCGCCGACCTGCCCCGCTGGCGCCGGTCCCGGGACGCGATCTACCGGCAGATCATGGCCCGCGGCTGGTCGGACCGGCGGGGCGCGTTCGTCCAGGCCCTGGACGACGGCGAGCTGGACGCCTCGCTGCTGATGATGCCGATGGCCAAGTTCGTCTCGCCCACCGACCCCAAGTGGCTCTCCACCCTGGACGCCCTCACCGCGGACCTGGTCTCCGACTCGCTGGTCTACCGCTACAACCCGGCCGCCAGCCCGGACGGACTGCGCGGCCCCGAGGGCACCTTCTCGATCTGCTCCTTCTGGTACGTGGAGGCGCTGGCCCGCGCGGGCCGGCTGGAGGAGGCCCGGCTGGCCTTCGAGAAGATGCTCACCTACGCCAACCACCTGGGGCTGTTCGCCGAGGAGATCGGCCCGACCGGCGAACAGCTCGGCAACTTCCCCCAGGCCTTCACCCACCTCTCGCTGATCAGCGCCGCCTTCAACCTCGACCGCGCGCTGGGCTGACGCGGCGACGGCCCGGCCGCCTGGACGGCTTCGATGACGCCGAGATCGTCGAAGACCTCCCGGGTGCGCGGCGGCGGCCCCTTGCCGCGAGACCCCGGGAACAGTCGGTCGGACCGGTCGACCGGTGGCGGCGGGAGGGTCCGCGTACGGCGCTCGCCCGCGTCGGCGGTCTCCGTGCGGTGCGTCTCCCGTCTCCGAACGTCTCCGAACGCCTCCGCGCGCCCCGTGCGCCCCGAGCGCCCCGAGCGCCCCCCGCGCGCGGTTGCCACGGAGCGCGGATCGGCGTGGACTCATGGGGACCGAACACCCCGCGGCTTCGGGGTCCTCGTCGTGGACACGAAGGATGCCGCCGACGCGTTCCATCGAGCATGCGGTGGCGCGGTAACGCGTCGACGACACGTCCTCCCCCGGGCGGTGGCTGTGATCCTCGACCACGCACAAGACCTGCTCGGCACCTGGCAGTACGCGGAGCGCTACCTCGGCGGCGGGACCCGCGGCTACAGCGCCTACTCCGCGGACATGGACATTCCCGACCGGTACCACCCCCAGCGCGGACGCCGGCGCTTCACCGTCCCCACCTTCGTGGTGCCCCCCGGTCTCGGCGTGTTCCTCCCGAGCCGTCTCGAATCCGCCGTCGCCGGGCTCTACCGCGCCGGCGACGCCTTCCTCCTGCCCGTGCACCCCGCGACGCTGACCCACGGCCCGCTGCCGGGGCGTGACGTCCTCCGCTCCGCCGAGCGCGGTCCCGACCTGCTGGTGGTGCCTTCGGCCAACGCCAGGACGGTCTTCGTCGAACGCATGGGCGGCGTCCCGGTGGAGCCGCACTTCGTCAAACTGCACTACCCCAGGCGCCTTTCGCGGTTCGTCAGGTCACTGCGGCAGCCGGTCATCTCGGCCCAGTTGTGGGCGTGCGAGGAGATGGCGGCCGCCGGGCTGCCCGTGCTGCCCGAGACGGGCGGCGGGGTCCTCGGCACGGAGCCCGACACCGCGTGGGGCTTCCTGGTCCGGGAGTTCCGGCCACGCGCCGGGAACACCGTCGGCCCCGGCCACGGACCCCCGGGGGACGGTGACTTCGCCGCCGGGCCACCGCACTACACCGTCCCGCTCTTCGCCCTCTACGGGCATGATGTCCGGCGTCCCGACGACCCGACGCTGATGGAGCAGCTCATCGCCCGCAGTACGGAGGCGGCGGCGGACTGGCTGGCCCGGCGGGTGGTGGTGCCGATGGTGCGGCTCTGGCTGAGCGCCGCACGGCAGACCGGGTGCGCGCTCGAACTGCACGGCCAGAACGCCCTGTTCGCCTTCGACCGGGACGGCCGGCGCACCGCCGTCCTCTACCGGGACTGCGATGTCTACATCGACCCGGGGATCCGCCGGGCCCGGGGGATGAACCGCGACCTGCCGCCGGCCAACGTCATCTCCCGCGACGTCCACCAGCCCCCGGCCCATATGTTCGGCCTCACCTACGACGGTTTCATGGCGCACCACGCGCTGTCCCGCCTGGCCGACGTCGCGGCCGGGGCGCTGGGGGTCGCGACGCACCGCCTCCACCGGGCCGCCCGCGAGGCCTTCGCCAAGCACGGCGGCCCGACCGTCCCCCTTCCCGACACGGTCTTCGGCTACCGGGACCGGCTCCGCCGCGACGGCGGCTGGCAGTTGAGGGACACCGGCGTACCTCCCGAATGGCGAATGGCTGCGGGTTCGCGGCGGACGTCCTAGACACCGCCCGGCGGCCGCACGGACCGAGACAGGAGCGACTGTGGCGTACCGCGCCCAACTGACGGCGACCCTGCCCGAACTCGTCACCCGATTCGACGCCGTCCGGCCGGCCGCGCGGGCCGCCGTGCTGGGGCGGCTGTGGGGTGCGCTGGCCCGCGAGCCGCTGCCCGGGCTGCTGTGGCGAAAGGACGACGCCTCCTCGCTGACGGTCGCCTTCGACAACGGATGCCTGGTCACCGGTCCCGCGGCGGCCGCGGGAATCATCTCCCCGGCCCTGCCCGGGCTGACGGTCGGCCGACGGACCGTCACCGACCCGGCTGACCTGGTCCGCGCCCTGTGGCGCGGGCCGGCCGGGGACCGGCTCGCCTCGGAGGTCTCCGGAAGCGTCGACGGACTCGCGCTCGCCCGTGCGCACGGGCCGGCGGGCGACGCCGGGACACGCGACAGCTCCTGGTACGAACAGAGCGTCGTCGACGGCCATCCGGTCCATCCGTGCTGTCGCAACCGGCCCGGAATGTCCATCGCCGAGCTGGTCAGGTACGCGCCCGAGTACCGCCCCACCATCGACCTCCCCTTGGTGGCGGTCCCGCGCGAACGCCTGCGGACCACACCCGGCTGGCCGCTGGTCGACGGCGAAACCCTCCTCCTCCCCGTCCACCCCTGGCAGCGGGACCACGTACTGCCCCGGTACGGCCTGACCCCCGCGGCCTCATGGCCGGCCCGGCCCCTGATGTCGCTGCGCTCGCTCGCCACCCCGCGATGGCAGGTCAAGACCTCCATCGACGTGCAACTGACCGCGGCCGTACGCGGCTTGTCCCGGGCCGCCGTGGACAACGGTCCGGCGCTGTCGCGCGTGCTGCCCGACCTCCCCGGGCTGGCATTTCCTGCGCGAGGTGCACGCCGCGCGGATCGACTCCCACCTGTCCGCCGTCCTCAGGGAACCCCCGGAGCGCCATCTCCGGCCCGGTGAGGTGGCGGTCCCCTTCTCGGCCCTCGCCGCCGCCGGCCCCGACGCGGCGGCGGTGGTGGCCGTCACCGTGCCGCCACTGCTGCGGATGCTCGACCGCGGCGTCGCCCTGGAGGCCCACGGGCAGAACACCCTGCTGGTCCTGGACCGGGACGCCCGGCCGGTGCGGCTCCTCTACCGCGACCTGGGCGGCGTCCGGATCAGCCCCGCCCGCTTCGGGAACTGCCCCGCGCTCCGCGACGGCCTGACGACCGACGACCCGGTCGTCCTGCACACCAAGCTCGCCGGCGCGCTGGTCATGCTCCTGGCGGAAATCATCCACCGGACCGGGAACGAGGCACTGTGGCACCACGTGGCCCGCACCGTCGACGCCACCTACGCCGAACTGCCCGCCGACGACTGGAACCGTCGGCACCACGCCCTCTTCTTCGCCCCGACCCTGCCCGTGAAGGCCTACACCACGATGCGGCTGGCCGACGACGCCCGAACCGACGTATGGGGGTGGACCCCCAACCCACTCGTCGGCCACCGATGACGAGCGGTGCCTTCCGGGGCCCTCGCGCTCGTGATCACAACTTACCCGCGTTCCGTAGCCCTCCGAGGCTGATGACCACCGACCAAGCCCAGGACCTCTACCCCTGGCCTGGCTCGTTGCGATCGCTCCGGAACATGACCCCCGACGCACCCGCCATTGCCAGGCCCGATCATGGGATCGTTCCGCACCCTCCAGGGCTGATCACGACGCGCCGAACGCGACAAGGCCCGTGACCGCACGCTCACGTTGCAAGCCCTTTAGGGCTGATCACGACTGTGGGAGGTGTTCAAGGACCGGGACGTCAGCCTCGGTTGCAAGCCCTCCAGGGCTGATCACGACTCGACCTGCCGGGCTGCGTCGGCTCGTACGAGCTGACGTTGCAAGCCCTCCAGAGCTGATCACGACTGGATCCCGTTCGGGGTGCCCGGTTCGGTCCGCTCGGGTTGCAAGCCCTCCAGGGCTGATCACGACCCAAGCCCTACCGCGGTACCACCTTGGACAACCTGTTGCAAGCCCTCCAGGGCTGATCACGACGGGATCGCCCAGCGCGAGGGCACGGCCGGCCCCATCGCGTTGCAAGCCCTCCAGGGCTGATCACGACCCCGCATGGACCTGGAGCACCACGCCGCCCGCGTCACGTTGCAAGCCCTCCAGGGCTGATCACGACTCGACGCCCTGGCCCGGCACTGGGGCATGGGCCCGCTGTTGCAAGCCCTCCAGGGCTGATCACGACCGGCGGCCATCACGGCGGTGGTGCGGATGCGTCCGCGTTGCAAGCCCTCCAGAGCTGATCACGACGGTGGCCTTGGAGGAGCTCGGAGCGCCAGCGGGCGGGTTGCAAGCCCTCCAGGGCTGATCACGACGCGCGTGGTGTACCTGCGGCCGCAAGGCGGCGGGATGTTGCAAGCCCTCCAGGGCTGATCACGACGGTGATCGAGGCGCCCTACCTCACCGCGGACATCCTGTTGCAAGCCCTCCAGGGCTGATCACGACTGCGGTCACCCGTCTCGGGGACTGCGCCGTAGACCTGTTGCAAGCCCTCCAGGGCTGATCACGACCGCTGGAGGAACCGCTCCTGCTCGTCGGCCGGCACAGGTTGCAAGCCCTCCAGGGCTGATCACGACGAACAAGAAGACCGGGCAGCGCAAGGAGAACGACGGGTTGCAAGCCCTCCAGGGCTGATCACGACCCGAGGGTAAAGTCCCAGGTCAAACTTCCTGCGAGTACCACCGTGGATCATGAGGGTGCGGCAACCCGCCGGTACTGCAGCGGCGCTGGTCAGAGGATGTCGCCCGGCCCGCCGAGGGTGGTGCCGAGTGTTGTGGTGTCGATCATGTCCGGGGAACGGGCGGTATAGGTGACGACGCTGTCGTAGGCGGGGTCGATGACGGTGTTGAGGGTGTGGGTGAGGGCGCGGTACTGGGCTGCGGTGAGTTCTCCGTGGAAGACGCTGCGCTGGGTCCAGTGGAGGTACTTGCGGCAGGTCTTCAGGACTTTCGGGTTGCGCTCGGCTGCGGTGTCGTAGACCAGGATGACGAACATCGGCTGCTACCACCAGGGCCGGAAGGGCTTGTACGGCGTGTCCTCCAGGCAGAGCCGGACGAGTTTGAGTGCTTCGAGGTGGATGAGTTCCTCGTAGCTGACCTGCCGCTTGAGCGTGCGGTGGTAGATCGTTGTCGCGAGTTCGTCCCGTACGAGGGCGGCGATCTTCTTGCGGCCGTCCGAGCTGAGCGCGGCGCGGCCGACCTCCGTCTCGAAGTCGCTGGGCTTGAGGTGTTTCTGGCCGGCGGCGCGTCGCAGCAGCCGTTCGGCGAACAGGGGTTTGAAGGGTTCGGCGAGGTCGAGTGCGAGGGTGTTGCGGCGGCGGTCGGTGTCGGCGTGGAGGAAGCCGATCGCGGGGTGGAGGGGGGTGCTGCGCAGGGCTGTGAGGACGCGGGCGTAGACGAGGGCGTTGAGGTAGCTGACGAAGGCGTTGCCGGCGTTGGTGGGTGGCCGGCGGGTCCGTCCGTTGAGACGGAGCCAGGCGGGGAGGTGGGCGTCGAGGACGGCCCAGGCGGTGCGGCGGAAGTTGCCTTCCTGTCCCATGAGTTCGTCGGTGTCGTGGCAGTCGGGCAGTGCGGTGCGCAGGGTTTCGAGTGCCGGGTCGAGGAGGTCGGTGTCGAGGGCCCAGCGCAGGTTCTCGGCGGTGGCGAGGAGGAGGGCGCGGGCGATGGGGAGGCGTTGGGCGGGGTCGGCGGTGATCTCGACTTGTCGGCGGACGACGGTGGCGGAGGACATGGCTTCGGCGGGTGCGAAGTGTCCGGCGTGGTTGCCGTAGTGGTCGAGGACGTGGACGGTGACGCCGTGGCGGCTGAGGAGGGACATCGCGGAGGTGTTGAGGTCGACGTGGTCGAAGGTGACGAGGTCGCGGATGTCGGTGATGGGGATGTGGACGGGGCTGCCGTCGGGGCGTTCGATGCGGATGCTGTTGTCTTCGCGGCGGATGCGGCAGGGTTCGGTGAGCCAGTAGGTGCGGCCGGCGGCGGGCATCAGGTTCCCCAGCAGTAGTCGAGGTAGGAGCAGCCGCGGCAGGCGGCGCGGGTCTGGCGGTCGGGGGGTGTGGTGGAGGCGATGACGGTGCGGGCTTCGTCCTCGGCGGCCTCGGCCTGGTCCCGCGACTCCTCGTTCCAGGGGACGTCGGTGGTGCGGCGGATGAGGGGGTAGTGGACGATGCCGCCGCGGACGTTGACGCCTCGGCGTTCGAGGAGCAGGCAGTAGTGGCGGACCTGGGCGTCGTGGGCGGGTGAGGGCGCGCGGGAGGACTTGGTTTCGTGGATGACGGCGCCGGCGGTGACCCAGTCGATGCGGGCTTCGCCGAGGTCGACGTCCCGGCGGCGGGCGAAGGTGGTCTCGTTGACGACTTCGCCGAAGGCGACGAGGTCGCTGCGGCCTTCGGGGCGGTAGCCGCGCGAGTCGAGCCAGAGTTGGCGCGGGCAGTGGCGGAGGTACTTGATGTGGACGCCGCCGAGGCCCTGGTCGTCGTCGAGTGGGTTGGTGGGGACGGGTTTCACAGGATGGTCTCCGGCTCGGCGGGTGGGCGAAGGCCGAGGACGTGGTCGTACCGGCCGTCGATGAGGTGGATGCCGAGGGCGCGGTCGAAGGTGGCGTTGTAGGTCTTCAGCAGGCCGTAGCCCAGGGGGATGAGCAGTCCGGCGGCGAGGAGGGGGTCCGCTTCCTCGCCGACCGCGAGCTCCCGGTATTTCTGGGCATCGCCGCGGAGCAGGACTTCGACGGTGTCGAAGCGTTCGCCGAGGGTCTTGGCGTGTTCGGTGCGGTCGTGGAAGGGGTCGGTGAAGGTGAGGAACTCGGTGGTGAAGTCGTCGCGTGCCTGCCTGGCCCGGTCTGCCCAATGTCGGCCCCAGTCGGTGTCGTAGGCGAGTTGGAGGAGGCGGTCGATGTCCTGTTCGCTGAGGGTGGTGACGCCTTCGGCGACCAGGGTGGTGAGGGCGGACCAGGCGGCGTCGACGGCTCCGGGGTCGTAGGGGCGGTGGCTGTCGGTGCGGTGGACGCGGAACTCGACCGGTCCGTCCGGGTGCAGGCCTCGGCGGTTGACGCGGCCGGCGCGCTGGGCGACGGCCTCGACGGGGGCGTTCTCCACCGCTCCCCGGTCGAAGTCAAGCTGTAGCGAGACCTCGACCGTCTGGGTGGCGACGACGAGGCCGCCGCGGTGGCGCGGTTCGCCGGGCCGGCGTTCGGGGTGGCGTGCCAGGAGGCAGGTCTCGATGGCGTCGCGGTCCTGGTTCTTGAAGCGGGAGTGGAGCAGAAGCGCGGCACGCGGATCATCGGGGCGCTGCTGCCGGGCGTGGTCGGCGAGGGCGGTGAAGAGGTTCTGGGCGGTGGCGACGGTGTTGGTGACGACGAGGACGCTGTGGCCTTCGCCGAGCCAACCCTCCAGGCGCGAAACGCTGTCCGGGTGCACCAGCGCGAGGTCGTCGACGACGAGGCGGTGGCGGATGGGGGCGGTGCCGGGTGCGGCCCGGTGGCAGGTGACCGGGTGCTGAAGGCTCTCGTTGACGATGGCCAGCAACGGCGGGGCGAGGGTGGCGGACAGGACGGCGATCCGGCTGCCGAGTTGTTCCCACAGCCGCATGGCGGCGCACAGGCGGCCGAACGTTTCGGGGTCGTAGGCGTGGAGTTCGTCCAGCACGAAGAGGGAGTTGGCCTGTTCGAGGAGGACGGAGGAGTGGGTGGGACCGGCGATCGCGGCGGCAAGGAGTTGGTGGGGGGTGGCGACGCGCAGGCGTTGGGTGAACAGGCGCATGGCGTTGGCGCGGGCGCGGGCTTTGCGGGCGCCGTCCTTGGTGGGGCCGCAGCAGTCGTCTTCGAGGGCTTCGGTGAGGAGGGTGCGGGCGAGGGCGCCGTGGAGGAGTCCGATGTCGGGTCGTTCCTGGCCGGCGGCCGGTTGGAGGGTGCGCTCGAAGCGGGTGCGGGCGGCGTTGAGCGAGGCCCGGTAGGGCAGGGTCCACACGAGGCGGGGCCGCCCGGGCATGCCGGCCAACTGCCGTGCCGCCCAGGCCAGTCCGGCTTCGGTCTTGCCGCTGCCGGTGGGGGCGATGAGGACCAGGTGCCCGGTGGTGTCGGAGGCCTGCTGCTGGTGGCGGTGCGGGGTGTACGGGAGGCGGGCCAGGTAGTCGGTCGGCAACGGCATGTGGGTCTGCAGGTCCACGTGGGCCGAGCCGGCGTGGTCGGCGAGGGTCAGCGCGCCTTGGGCGAGGACGGCGAGCAGGCCCGTGTGGGCTTTGACGGGTTCTCTCCAGGCGACGAGGACCTCCCCGAGGAGGAGGCGGGCCCGGTCGGCGGTCGTCGGGTCGCCGGGCGCGGGCGGCACCGGTTCGGTCCGGAGGAAGCCGGCCAGCCAGGCGAGGAGTTCCTGGTGCAGGCCGCGTGGCACTTGCGGCCTGCTGTCGGGACCGGGCCGGCGGCCGAGCGCCTGGTCCCAGCGGGTGCCGGCGTTGTAGAGGCGGGACAGGGCGGGCTTGCCGCCGCCGAGGGAGGATGCGGCGAGGAGTGGCCGGTGGTGGCCGGCGACGAGGGTGGCGATCAGTAGCCGTTCCTGGGGGCTCCAGGCCGCGGCCGGGGCCAGGAGGTCGACGTAGGCGAGGGAGAGGACTTCGTGACGTTCTCCCCACGGTTCGCCGCCGGGTTCGAGCTGTCGTTGGAAGCTCTCGGCGATCTTGCCCGCGTCGTGCAGGAGGGCTGCGGCGCGCACCTGGGCCCAGAACAGGGGTTCGGTGGCGATGACGCCGGCGGTGGCGATGCGGGCTTCGAGCTGGGCCACGGTGTCGTGCACGGTGCGCAGGTGGACGGTGAGGCGTTCCGGGTCGTCGCGGGGCAGGGACTTGGCACGCAGGTCGGTGAGGGCGCGCCGTAGTGGTGGGGTCAGGGGGTCAGGAGCCATACGGCTTGGGTGTCCTTGAGCGGGTGTTCGTTGTCGGTGGGTGCTTCGCGGTAGGCGCCACGGACCGGGGCCTTTCCGACGGGCTCGTCGCACCACAGGTACGGCGACCAGCTGGTGGTGAGACGGTCGGCGGAGACGGTGTCGGCGAGGCGGTGCTCGTGGGCGGAAGGCACGTCGTGGCCGTCGACGGGGGCGAGGGCGTGGCCGACGACCGCCCGTTCGGCGGGTTCGAGGAGGACCTGGGCGAGTCCGGTGAGGTGGACGAGGTCCTGGGAGCGGCCCAGGCGCAGGGCGTGGCGCGGCCGGCGCAGCGCCCGGGCGAACCGGTCGCCGTCCGGTTCGGGGAGCCACAGGGTCAGGTGGACGTCGGCGAGGAAGGGCCGGTCCTTGGCCGTGGCTCCGCCCTTTCCGGCCCGGACACGACCCCCGATGGCCTGGTTGCTGCCGTCGGCGGCGATCGGGTGGTAGGTCTCGGTGTCCGTGCCGTGGCCCTCCGACCAGGCCGCCATCCCGAAGACGAAGGGTTCGGTGTACGCGCCGGTGGCGGCGGCAAGCAGCCCGCGGACGGTGGACGGCGGCGGCACCGGGAGGATGCGGGTGATGCCGGGGAACAGCGGGTCCCGGAAGGAGGCCACGGGGGCGTGGAACGTCGCACGCAGCGCCCGGAGCGACCCGGTCGGCAGTACCGGGCTCATCGCGGCTCCGGGTCGTCGAACCAGCCGTCCAGCCGGCCTTCACGCAGGTCGTCGGCGAGCTGGAGCAGGACGGTGCGGGGGTGGTCGATGACGATACTGCCCTCGTCCAGCTCACGCGCGCACTGCTTCTCGAAGTCCTCGCGCGCCTGGTCGCGGAAACCGGGCCGCCATCCGATGCGAACAGGGGCCTCCCACTCCCCCGCCCACGCCCCGAGCTCCTGGACCAGGACGTCGCCACGCACGCGCACTCCCGTATCGGGGTCGCTGTCGATCACGTTACCCAGCGGGTTGATGCCACCCTTGAAGGGGACGAGGACGATCAGGGCGGGTACCCGGTCTCCGTAGTGCAGAGCCTGCTTCGCGCCACCGCTCAGGTGCGCGATCGCCTCGGGCAGCAACGCGGCCCGGCAGCGGCGCTCCTCCAGCGGCAGCCGCACGGCCGGCTGGTCACGGAACAGGCCGGTGGTGGCGCCGAGCACCGCGGCCTCCGCCACCTGAAGGGCCTGCTCCTGTGTGAGGTAGTTGGGTCGCCCCACCCCGTCGGGGCCCGGCAGAGTGAAGGTGCCGATTCTCGGGACATCGAGCAGGAAGGGCGCGGCGAGGTCGGCGGTGTAGAACTCGTGGCCGTGCAGGACCGGTTCGGTGACCCCGCGCGACATGACGCCGAAGTCCTCCGTCGGATACACGGGTTCGACGGACATCAGGGTGCCGAGCATGAACGGGCTGTCGCGCAGGGTGGTGGCCGCGTCGTCCTTCTTCGCGCCGGTGCGCATGTAGCCGAACAGGTCGTCGTCCGCGTAACGGACAGGGTGGGCCTGGGTGTTGGCCTTCTGTGCCTTGCCCTGGGCCTTGCCGACCCTGGTGACCGGGGACGGCACCGAGCCGCGCTCGACCATGGTCTCCCGGATCCAGCGGCGCGCCGCCTGCGCGGAGACGTACGGGTGCTTGCGGCCCCTGATCCTCGCGTACTTCACGCGGGACATGGTGTCCTCGCCCCGTCCGTTGTTGGGTGCCCCGGCCTGCACGGAGAGCACCATCATTCCTGCCAGGTACGCCATTTACGCTTGCTCCGTCTCGTAGTCGTGGTAGCCGTCGTACTCGTCGCCACGGATTTGCGCGAACGCCGGCTGATCCGCCAGCTGCTGGATCGCGCGTTCCTGCTGCGGGTCGGGCTCCTTGCCGCCGACCGGGACGCCGCGCTGCTGGAGCATCACCGACACCTGCGCGAAGAGGAGCATCCGCTGCTCCCAGGCCCGCGGCTGACGTCGGATCAGCGGCTTCCACAGCTCCGGTCCCGCCAACTGGGTCTTGTTCCCGTCCAGTTGCAGACGGGTGTAGGCCTGGACCAGGAGCGAGCCGAGCAGGTAGTCGCTGAGCGCGGCCCTGCGGTACTCGGCCAGGCGCCCGCGCGGGCTGGTACCCCGGGCGATCCAGTCGGCGATCAGCGTCGCCACCGGTTCGAGATCCGTTTCCATTCCGAAGACCTCCTCGGCGTAGGTGAAGGCGAGCCGGACCAGGGCCTCGCGGTCGGTGACGCTCCATGCGCCGTCTGCGTCCGCAAGGACGCGGTGCAGTTGTCCGAGCAGCGGCCGGCTCCGCCCGTCCTCGGCCTCGAACAGCAGCCGCGCCGCCTCGCTCGCGCCGCTGGTGGCGATCCCCCCTTCGTCGTCGTACCGGTTCAGGGAGAGGCTCAGCAGCTGCCAGCCGCGGCGCAGTGGCGCGTTGCCGTCCACGGTGGCGAGGAAGGCCGGGATGGCGCGCCGGGTGCGGGTGACGCGCAGCCAGGGTTCCTGGTTGTCGTTCTTGAAGCTCCACAGGGTGGTCGCGCACAGACCGTCAGTGGCATCCCGCAGCGCGGTGAGCACGAGGAACTCCGGCCTGGTCCCGGCGGGCAGCCCGGTAAACCCGGCCTGCATGACACGGCGGGCGCGCCGCACGTTACGGCGGGCGAACTCCCGCTCCGCAGAACGATCCTCACAGGACAGCACAGTGGCCGAACCCGCCGTCACCCAGGCACCGTAAGGGAGCGCCCACATCGCGATCCGGCACCCCCGGCAGACCGGCCAGCCGGGAACCCCGGGCGGCAAGGTGTTCAGGGCCTTGCTGGTGTCGAACAGCGGCAGGTTGGACTTCGCCCACACGACGGCCGTACCGGCGGCACAGAACGTGCACGGCCTCATCGGCCCGGCGCCCGGCAGGTCCGGAGCGAAGAGCCTTTCGATGTCAGGCGTCAGCACGTCCGGGTCGGAGGACCGCTTGCTGTGCGTGGCCTTCGAGTTCGGATACAGCGCGAACAGGACCTTCCACCAGTCGTAGCGGCCGCTGCCCTTGGGCGCCGTCGCGGCCGCCAGCACGTCCGCCGTCAGAATGGACGACACCGTGTCCAGGTCGGCGACGCTCACCCGGCTCGGATCATCGCGCTCGGCGATCACCGCCGCGGCCCAGGCACCCGCCCGCTGCAACGGATGGCCTGTGGCTACGAGGGAGGTCACCGCACCCACCCGAAACCCTGGATCGTGTCCAGACCCAGGCCCCAGGAACGGATCGCATCCACGAACCGGCCGTCAGCCTCCATCGCCACCCGCACCCGGGCCCCGATCCGCGGCGCCCCACGAACCGTGAACCGCCGCCGGGGGCCGGCCTCCAGGACCTCAACGCCACGCGGCGCCGGCAAACCCAGCACGTCCGCCTTGTGCGCCAGGTTGTGCTGCAGACGGTCGAGATAGTGCTCGTCGCCCGGCAACAAATTGCGGTCCTCGTACTTGAGGACGACCGGTGTCACGGTCTCCAGCTCCACCGGCCCTGCCCCCGCCGACAGAGCCGCGTCCATATCCACCGCGACCCCGCGCACCCGCAACCGGGTGGCCCCCCACACCAGTTCTTCGGTCCCGGCCAGCGCCCTCACCAACACCGACGCGATCTCCGGCACCGGCGACCCGAACCACACGGACCCGTCACTCGACGTGCAGTACACGCCCTTCCTGCGCGGCGCCCCCGTAAACAGCGGACCGGCCACCCCCACCGGCTTCAACGGCTTCCCCCGCCACCCCCCGTCGTGCAAAGCCCGCGCCAGCGCCTCATCCTGGCCACCGAGCAGCCCGTACACCACACCCCGCGCCGCGCCGTGCAGGTCCTCCCACCGCACACTCGACGCATCCGGCGTCACATCGACCCTCAGCCGCACCGCACTCTCCCGACCCGCATGTCGCAACCCGAACACGCCGCAAGCTAGTTGGGCGCGAACGATCGACATCGTATTCCTCACAATATGCGCCAATAGCTAGCCTTTTGTGCTAAAGGCCCCGGCACCGCCGCCGGCCCCTCGACCAGAACAGCTTCCACCCGCGGAACCACCGGATCCAAAGCGCCCTGACCTGCGGCGATGCACTACCGGCGAGTCGCCGCAACAGCACCGCCGCAAGCAGGCCGCCCACGCCTTCGGGCCTGGTGCTTTACCCTCGGGCAGTAACCAGCCCTGGAGGGTTCGCAACGGGTCGACGAGTTGGAGGCCGAGGGCTTCGCGGTGGCAGTAGCCAGCCCTGGAGGGTTCGCAACATGAGGCACACCGCACGGCCGGATCACAGGGCAAGGCGCAGTAGCCAGCCCTGGAGGGTTCGCAACCCGAACTGGTAGTCCGTGCCCAGGTAGTGGATCTTCCCAGCAGCCAGCCCTGGAGGGTTCGCAACCCGATCTCCTCCTGCCGGTTGCCGTAGCGCTTCGTGGCAGTAGCCAGCCCTGGAGGGTTCACAAGATGTCCAGCCCCAGAGGCTGCTTCTGAGGCATCAGGGGTGGCAATCAGCCCTGAAGGGCCCTCAACAGGCTTGCGGGCGTGATCCGGCCTGGATCGTGTCCGGTGCCACGCGGACGCAGCCGGCGCAGAGCGTCGCCGAAGGCATGAGCGAGGCCGGTGGCATCGATGGGATCGGCCAGCAACCACGACCCGGCATGGCTGACCACCCCGCGCCCGTCAGCGGAGACGACGATCCGGGGACGTGGCCCGGTAGTGTGCACGTAGAAAATGCCTTCCCACCGAGCTGACAGAGACCTTCGGCAAGCCTCATCTTCCCAGTGCAGAAGGCACTTTCGCGTTCCCGCTCATGATCCGGACACCACCACAAGTGAAACGCGGACGTTAGAGATCGGACGGCCACGCGGCGACAGCCGAGTCCGCGAACGGCAGGCCCTGGTTCTCCGCGAAGACGGCGTCGCGGACCGCCTGCGCGGCGCCGGGGCGAGTGGGGCCGTCGAGGTATCGGGCGGTGGAGCTGAGCGGGGCGATGCGGCGTTCAACGATCAGGTTGCGCAAGGCACGCGGGAGGTCGTCGAGGCTGCTGCGCACGCCCTCCAGGTCGAAGGTGTCAGCCAGCCCCATTGCGGCGGAGCGAGCCTTGAGCAGGTTGGTCTGCGGGTCCTGGGCAGTGGCCTTGGCGAGGTAGTACGTAACGGGCTGCATCGCCCAGGCCAGGGCCGCGTGCGGGTCACCGTCGTCGGGGCCGGGCAGGTCGAAGGCCCTCGGACCAAGGCCGAGGCCGTCGCACAACCAGTCGGGCCGCATGCTGGTGCGGTAGGGGGCGTGGCCGGCCGCCCGGAATGCCGCGAGGGTGGTGACGGCAGCCGTGGCTTCGATGCGGAACGTGTCGGCGAGCCTTTGCAAGATCGGCTGCAACCCGGCGCGGGCAGCCGACGCGTCGGCTGCGGCGACGACGACGGGGACCAGATCGAGGTCGGAAGTGATGTGTCCGCTGCGTCCGGTGCGATGGTCGCCTCGGGCAAGGGAGCCGGACAGTGCCACGGACATAGCGGTCATGCCGTCGAATTCGCGGGCCAACTGGCGAAGGAGTTGGGGGAGGTCGTTGGATTTCACGGCGTTCCTCGGGTGTCGGCGACGGCGGTGAAGTCGGCGTAGGGGCCGTGACGGGACTCGGCCTCAGTGAAGGCGTTCAGCGCGGCGGTCAGGAGTGGCAGGTCGCCGAGAAGATCGCGGGCGTAATGGAGGTCTTTGATCATGTGATGGACGGAGAAGTCCGGTTCCTCGTAGGAGCGTTCGGTGATGCGGTGGAGTTTCTGGGCGGCGAGAGTGGCCATCCAGCCGTCGGTGGTCACGATGCGAGCGGCCTCGGGGTAGTCGGCGCCGAGTCGGAGCGGCAGCTGGCGGGCGAACTCCCCTGCGGCGTACAGGAGCGTGGCGCCCCAGGCGTTGAAAATCAGCTTGAAGCGGGCCGGGTTGCCCGGGGCCGTGAACCGGTACCGGTGGCGGGTGAAGGCCAGCAGGGCACGTTCGGCCGTCTCGTGCGGGGCGGGGGCATGGAGGAACGCGGAGAGGATGCCGGCTCTGGCCCCGGGACGGGAGCCGGTGACGGGGCACTCCCAGGGGAGGCCACCGAGGGCGGTGATCTCCTGGTGCCACCGTTCGGCCCGCTCGGGGCTGATGGTGGACAGGTCCAGGCACGCCGGGCGGTGCTCGGTGACGGCGGTGGTGACGTGCCGGTCGGCCCAGAAGACCTGGTGGCGGGTGTCGGTCTCGAAGCAGCCAAGGATCAGGTCCGGAGAGCGGGCCGCGAGCTCGGCCGGGGTGATGAGGGAGATCGTGGGGTGCGGGGCCTGGGCGAGGTGGCGGCTGGTGAGGGCGACTCGCGTGTCGGGCAGGGCTGCGAGGTGGGGCAGGATGCCCGAGGTCAGTGCCCCGTAGCCGGCGACGACGATCGACGCCGCCGGCCGGGGCCCGTGTTCGGCAGGTGTCATCACTCGTCCTTGAGGATGGTGTGGCGGATCTTGATCCAGGCCAGGGCCGCGGCAATGCCCTCCTGGAGACTGTGCTCGGGGTTCCAGTCCAGGAGGGCGCGGGCGCGGTCGATGGCCGGGTAGGCACCCGCGATGTCGCCTGGCCGGGCTCCGGTGACGTGGTGGGCGAGCGGCTCACCGGTGACGTCCTCGAACGCCTTGATCAGCTCGAACACGGTGGTGCCGGTGCCGGAGCCGAGGTTGACGGGCAGGTAGCGGGGGCCGCTTTCCGGCACGACGGTGTCGAAGCGGCGCACCGCGGCGATGTGGGCTCGGGCCAGGTCCTGGACGTGGACGTAGTCGCGGATGCCGGAGCCGTCGCGGGTGGGCCAGTCGGTGCCGGTGACCGGGTACGGTTCGCCGGCGCGGTAGCGGTCGATCATGACGCCGAGGGCGTGGGTCGGGCGGGTGGTCTGCAGCCCGGTGCGGAGCTTGGGGTCGGCGCCGATCGGGTTGAAGTACCGCAGGGTGATGACTCGCAGCGGGGATCCGCCGGTGATGTCCTCCAGTGCGCCTTCGAAGGCGGCCTTGGTACGGGCGTACGGGGACAGCGGCTTGAGGGGCGCGTCCTCGGTGATGGCCTGGCCGGAGTCGTAGATCGCGGCCGAGCCGGAGAACACGAACCGGTGGCAGCCGTTGCGCAGCAGGTGGTTGACGAGGGCCAGGCCCTTGGTGACGTTGGTGTCGTAGTAGCCGATCGGGTCGGCAACCGACTCGGGGACGACGATCTGGGCGGCGCAGCCGATGGCGGCCTCGATGTCGGGGTGGTCGCGGAAGATCCGGTCGACCAGGTGGCCGTCGGCGATGTCGCCTCGGTAGAAAGTGCGGTCGGTGACGAACTCCGGTCGTCCGGTGGACAGATCGTCCAGGATGACGGGCTCGATGCCTTCGTCCAGACAGGCGCTGGCGATGGTGGACCCGATGAATCCGGCACCGCCGAGAATGAGGACCTTGGTCATGTCTTCTCCCAAGTCACTTGTTGCTCCCAGCAGTTGGGAACTGGCGCGCAGCCTAGCAGCGATTCGCGCAGTTAGTCGCGTTTGCCCTAATCACTCTGTATGTGAAGGTTGACGGGCTGGTAGAGGCACCAGACCATCGTGGGCCGGAACTCGCACAGGACGGTAAGTCCGGCCTGCCGGACGACATCGACCGAGCCGATGCAGCCTTCCGCGCAACCGTCGAGGACCTGCTGTACCGCCAGGGGCTTGGCATCGACGTAGCGGCGTTCGGCGTCCGGGAGGTAGCGGTCGGCGAACGCCTTGGTCGCCGGGTGGAGCGCCAGGGTACGAGGGCGCCCCACCGTGGGCCGGGCGGCGAGGCACATCGGTTTGGTCGGCGCCTCCCACACGCCGACGAGTTCGACTTCACCGAGGTGGCGGAAGTGGAGGTCGACCCAGAGGTCGGAGACCTCGCCGCCCGGGCGGTGCCGTTCCGCAAAGCCGGCCGCCACCATCGCGTGGCAGCCCTTGGTGATCGCGGCTTGCACGGCCAGCTCGAAGGAGCCTGCGAGCAGCACCCGACGGAAGTGCCGCCGGGCTTCGGCCTCGGCGTCGGTACCTTCGGGCCCGAGCGTGACCACGACCCGCGGCGGGCAATCGGGGTGCGGGGTCTTGCCGGTGGGCGGGTGTTGGCGTTCCAGTGTCCCGGAACGGCGACGGTCGGGTACAGGTCCTCCCGGCCCAGGACCAGGCGCAGCAGCTCGGGCCGTCGCGATGACTACGGCGCGGCTCTCGTCGGGGGTCACGCTGCACCTTCCGGGCGTCGGTGGCTGGGCAGGTGGGTGCCGGGTCGGCGTCGCGGGAGGGGCCGGTCCGGGACGCTCTCGATGCCGGTGGGGCTGCCCGAAAGGCGGTAGCCGATGACACGGCGGGTGGAGCTGGCGCTGCTCGGGAGCCGGCTGGGCGATCCGGCGTCGCCGGAGAGTGGCAGCCAGGGCGGGTACGGGGTCATGCGGCTTCCTGGATGCTCGGGGCGGTCGAGCCGCGGTGGGGAGCGGTCTCGGCGGCGATGTCGGCTTGAGGGCGGCAGGGGCAGGGGTGGCGGGCGTCGAGCAGCGCGAGGGCATGCAGGGCAAGGACGATTTCGGCGTCGCTACCGGCGTCGAGGCTCTCGCGAAGGCGCCGGACGGCCGTGGACACCGCACGCGGTCCGACGCCGCGGATCTCGGCGATCTCGGCCCGGCTGTGGCCGTGGGCGATCAGCTGTCCGGTGGCCTGCATGGCTGCGGTGACCGGCAGGCGGTCGCCGGCCTGGCGGGCAAGCGGGATAAGGAGCCCCGCGCGGACGGCGATGTCGACCGCGTGGGCGGTGCTCTCCGTGTGGAGGCAGCGCGCGGCCACGCGCACGTACACGGACGTCGCCCCCCACCACCAGCTGTACGCCCGGTCGACCTCCACCGGATCCCACCCGGTGGAGAGCAGGTGCAGGACGGTGCCGTGGACACCGGAGAGCCGAGGCCTGCGCTGGCAGCCCGGGCACGGGTTCCCGACGACAAGACGGGCCGAGATGGGCGGGGCCGTCGGCCCTGCGCCGAGCGCGGGCGGAAGGACCAAGGTGTGTGCCGTGGTGATCACGGCCGCCCCCAGCGTGGTGGCGCCGGTGATCGAACCGCCGATCGAGCCGGGCGGGCGAGGTGGGTCATCTGCTCGCCGTCCACGCGGGGGCTGACGCCACGGCCGTCGGGCAGCGCCGTGATCCCATGATGTCCAGCAACAGAGGGCGAGGGCAGGCACCAGCGTCACGGCGAAGCCTGCGGGCGGTGTCCTCGACGGCCTCCGAGAGACATTCCACTGACGGGTCAGCGGCGCGGGGGCCGCCCAGTCGGGGCAGCTCCGTCGCGATGCGGTCAAGCGCCTCCCCCAAGAGCAGCTGCGGCACGCCGGCCCCGAACGGCACGCCCCCCAACTTCTGTCGGGCCCATAACTGCGGGGCCTCGACGCACGCGCTGTCAACCGTCACCGGCTCTCCTGAGTGATCATCGTTTCGGGAAGGTGGGTTCACCGTCGGGCCGGGTCCGCTCGGGGCCACGCGGGGGTAAGCGGGTCCGGGTTCCCGGCAGGCGGGCACTGAGGGCGCCGTGCCCTGCTCACGGCAACGGCCAGCTCTCCTCCTCACGAGTCAGCCTGCCGGTGCCGTCCGGGGCGGCCGGGCACTGCCGCGTCCTTCCGATGTGGGACGGAGGAAGGCGAACGGCGCGGGCACCGAGGCCGAACGTCACTGGTCGGCCACGGCGCGGGCCCGTCCGGGCCCGCCAGCGGGAGTGGCGAAGGCCGGCCGGGAGTCGATCACAGGTCCGGCAAGCGCCGGACCTGTCGGCCGTCGGCTACGCGGCGGTGCGTTCCCTGTGGCGCCTGCTCGGCCGGCGCCATCCAGCCACTCCCATGCGGGCGAGCCCAGAGACGATCTTCAGGCGCAGCGTCGAGGCCTGTATGGCGGGAGGGTCCGGCTGCACTTCCGCTTCCGCGGTGGCCCGGCCGAACGTCTCCGGATCCATTTCCACGTCGAGTTCGAACCAGACGGACCAGCCGGTCGGCTGCTTCTGAGCGTCGAGGCGCTGGTGCCATCCGACATCGTCGGCGTAGCCCATGACGACGGTGATCCCACGACCTCCGGTCGCGCTCAGGCTCTCGGCCCGACTGCCCATGTCCGGCTTCGTCAGGCGAGGGTCGGTGACGGTGACGCGCAACCGGCTCCGCGCGGTGTCGAGACCGGCCTCGACGCTCAACTCGGCATCGGTGTCGGCGAGATCGGCGCCGTGCTTGACCGCGTTGTCGACGATCTCTGAGGCGCACAGGCGCAGTGCGTACGCCCGGCTCTCGTCGAGATTGACCCCGTCCAGCTTGTTCAACTGCTCTTGGAGCAGTGTGCGGACAACGCCCATCGAGGCGGTTCTCAGCGGGGTCCGGTAGTTGAAGACACGGTGCATGGCTGTTCCTCCGGGCTGTACTCAGGGCAGGTGGCCCCGGGCCGTCGGCGAGGGCTTGCGAGCGGCACTCATCGCGTGTCCACAGAGATTCGCTGCGTTCCGGCCGCCCGGCAAACGGGAGAAGTTGCTGTTCCTGGCCGAACTCACTGAGACCGGCCTCGAATTTCGGTAAACCGGTAATTGATTACTGGTTTTGACTCACCTTCAGTTATTTCAGGGCGGCTAGAATCTCGGGAGCGACAGGGAGGTGAATCGTGACTCACAGGCCGTCCTGTGCAGCACGAATCAGGGCTACTGCCGAGGCGGGCGGGTGGACCATCGACGCCACGGTGTCCGCGATCGTCGAGTGCTGTGGTGTCAGTCGGTTGCGTGCTCACCGCCTCGGCCGGGGGTGGACGCGTGAGCGCGCGGTCGCCGAACTGGTCTCCCTGTGCTCGCTCTCCGGGATCGACCGTCCGAACCTGGACGCCGAGCAACTCGGCGCCTGGGAGCGTCGCGTCCGGATGCCCCGGGCGCAGACCATCGACCTGCTGTGCCGCTTGTACGAGACCGACACGCAGGGGCTGGGCCTTGCCGGCGGCTACCGGAAGGAGGATTCCTCTGGGCTCGCGTTCCTGGCACCCGCCGAGCCTCGTCTTCCGGCGCCCCGCTTCGCGGCAGCCCCCGCCCCTCCGCGCGGCGGCGACCCGCTCGATTCGCTGGCACGCTCCCACCGTCGCGCCATCGAGCGCACGCTGGCCGCCACGACGCTCACCAGCGGCGAGCTGGAATCCCTGGACAGCAAGCTGCTCACCCTGCGGAGGGCGTACGTGAGCGACCCACCGATAGTGATGCTGACCAGACTGCTGACGACCTTGGAAGAAGTCCGGCAGTACTCCGAGGAACGACAACCCGCGCTCGTGCAGGTGCGCCTGTCCGAGATGCTCGCCGTGCTGTCCACTCTGACCGCTGACGCCCTGATGAAGCTCGGGCGCAAGGAGCAGGCCCGGGACTGGTACGGCACCGCGGGGTCGGCCGCCGACGACAGCGGCAACCGCGATCTGCGGACACGGGTACGGGTACAGGCCGCGATGCTGCCGTTCTACTACGGCCCCCTGGAGGAGGCAGCGGCCCTCACCCACGAGGCCGTGCTCCTCAACCGCGGACGTCCGACCGCGACCGGGGCGTTCGCCGCCGCCGCTGACGCCCGCGTCAGGGCGCACCGGGGGGACGATGAAGGCGCCCGCGCTGCGATCGCGCAGGCCCGCGACCTGTTCGAACGCAGTCGCCCGACAGCCCCAGGGGACGACGCGTGGGCCTTCCCCTACCGGCGCCTCCAGTTGTACCTGTCTGGCGCCCACACCGCGCTCGGTGACACGGCACAAGCCGGCCGGGCCCAGGACGAGGCGCTGCGTCTCTACCCTGACCGCACGGGCATCGACCCGGCGCTGCTGCGCCTGGAGCAGGCGATGTGCCTGGTCAAGCAGCGCAGCGTGTCCGAGGCATTCCAACTGGCCCGTGACACCTACCTGACGCTGCCTGAGCACCACCGCACCCAGATCCTCGGTGCCCGTGCGGCTGACATCATCAAGATAACGCCGGAGAACGTACGGCCCCGCGCTGCCCGAGAACTCGGCGAACTCCTGGCGCTCCCGACCGGCTCGACGTGACAGATCCGCCTGCCGCCCGTCAGCCTGGCAGGTATGAGTGCTCCGGTCGTCCGGATCGGCGGGTTCGCCGAGTCCGAGGTTGTCAACGTCCTCAACGCTGCCTGTGATCAAGCCGGGCTCAGCCCGGCCGACGCCGTGATGCTGCGCGGCCACACCAACGCCGTATACCTCTTGCCGGCCGCTGGGGCGGTCGCCAAGATCGCTCGGGTCGGCACGCCCCTGGCCAGTGTCCGCCGCACCGTCCGACTGGTTCAGTGGCTCACCGCCCACGGCTTCCCCACCGTCGAGCTGCTGCCGGTGGAGCAGCCGGTCATCGTCGATGGGCATGCCGTTACGTTCTGGCACTACCACCCTCAGCCCGACTACCCTGTTCCGGCAGTGCATCTCGCCGGACCACTTCGTGCTCTTCACGAGCTTCCACCTCCTCCCTTCGATGTGCGGCCCGTCGACACGGTTGGGGCGATCAGGCGCTCGATCGCCGAGACGACCGCGCTCCCGTCGGGGGATCTCGCCTTCCTCAAGCGGCGCTTGGCCGAACTGGACGAAGCCCTTCGCCAGGTGCGCTACGTCTTGGCTCCCGGGTTGTTGCAGGGCGATCCGCAGCACCGCAACGCCCTCCACCACCAGGGGGCGGCTGTGTTGTGCGACTGGGACACCGCCTGTTTCGGGCAGCCGGAACTCGACCTTGTCACTGTCGAGATCCACTGCCGTCGGTTCGGCTATGGTCGTTCCCACTACCGGGAGTTCGCCGACCGGTACGGCTTCGACGTGACCTCGTGGCAGGGCTACCCGGTATTGTCGGGGCTCCGGGAACTGCGGATGATCACGACGAATGCCAAACGGGCCTCGCTTGACAGCCCGACGCTCGCGGAGATTCGGCAACGCATTCACGGGCTGCAGTCCGGCCAAGACCGGCTCGCCTGGAGCATTCTCTGATCAAGCCACTGCGCATGTTGGGACCTTGGGATCGGCGGAGGTGCTGCTGCGGCCCACCTCGTCCCGGGCAGTTGGCTGCTCAGGTCCGTGCGACCAGGAGACGTATGCCGGCGCCCTCAAGGTGCCGACGGCGCCGATCGGCGTCGGGCCGGCCGCCGAGGTGCGCGATGGTGGGCAGGACGACGGCGTACAGGGCGGGCTTCTCCTCGACGCAGGCGAGGAGGGTGTCCGGTTCGGAGCCGTCGTCGGTGATCACCTCGGCGAGGTACAGCTCCCGTCGCTCGCAGAAGTCGTCGAGGACGCCGGTCAACGCCAGTCGGCGAGGCAGTGCCGCGGCAACGGCTGTGCGGAGGAGCCCCACCACGAGGGGTGAAGGGACGGGTAGTTGCTCGGTCAGCATCCGACAAGGTCCTTCCGATCGAGGAGGCCGTCCGCAGTCGAGACTGCCGGAGCCGCGATCGCTGCGGAATCACGTGGCGTGGCAGTTCCGTGGCAGTTCCGGCGCACCAGCACTGCCGACAGTGCTTCGATGGCTCCCCGGAGCGGGAGGTAGCGATGGCGGCAGTGATCGTGTGGACCGGACTGGAAGCGCAGGCTCTGCGGTCGGCGTGCCGAAAATCGGTGCGGGACTGGGCCGCGATCTTGGGCATGTCGGTGCGGGCCGTGACGAACTGGGAGAGGCTGGGGGCCGGCACCCGGCCCCGGCCCGACACTCAGGCGATCTTCGACACCGTACTTCGTCAGTGCGATCCCGAGGCTCGAATGCGTTTCGAAGCTCTCCTAGCGCTACATCCCGGCGCTCCGGTGTTCGCTGAGGCTCAGGCCCGGCCTCGGGCGTGGGAGTACGAGTCGTGGACGGAGGACATCGAACGGGCGGTTCTCGCAGCGGCCCGGCAGGACTTCGTCTTCGCCGGGAACTTGCTGGAACGCTGGCGGTCACGCTGGCCGGTGGCCGACCTGGACGACCGCGGGCTCTACCCGTCGGCCCGTTCGACGGCGCTGGTGGGAGACCTTCGCCGTGACCAGGGCGCGTTGTTAGGCCCGCTGTCAGCCTCGGCGTCCTACGCCCAGGCGCGGTTGTTGTTCACCCGGCTGGACATCCCGCGGCGGACGGCGCAGCTGGACCTGTCGCTGGCGGTGGTCACGGAGATGTCCGGACAGCTCGATGCTGCGGTGTCCCGGTACTCGGACCTGGCCGGCGACCCGCGCCTCAGCGCGCGGGACCGTGCGCGGGCGGCCTTGTGGGTCGGCACCTCACTGGACAAACAGGGGCAGCACGAGCAGGCCATCGGCATCACCGCGTCGGCACTCCAGGTGTTCGAAAACCTTGGAGAGACGGAGGACTGGGCGACGGGGCACCAGAAGCTCGCACTCGCTCACCGCGGCGCGCGGAACCTAGGGGAGGCCGTGCGACTGATCGAGGTGGCGCGGGCCAACACCACCGGCTCAGCTCCGATGCAGGACGTACGGCTGACCACCGCACACGGGCACATCCTGCTGAGCGACCACGCCACCGCCGAAGAGGGGCTTGCCCTGCTGGGAAGGGCCGAGGCGAAGGCGGCCCAGTACGGTATGACCCACCAGCAGAGGAGCATCCAAGGCATCCGGAGTCGCTTCCAACGGCGGGCACCGTGCCTCCAATGAGCGGGAGAACAACGTGGCGGACACGCGGCAGCGCGAGATCACCGACCGGCAGTGGGCGGACACCGCGCTGATCTGGGACTACCACCGGATGGGGCACGAGCGGCGCCCGTGCGACGTGGCGATCGGCCTGGGCTGCCACGACCTCGGCGTCGCGGCCGAGACGGCCGCGCTGTACCTGGACGGCCTGGTGCAGCGGATCGTGTTCACCGGCGGCCCGAATCCGTCCCGGCCCGACCACTTCCCCCGTGGCGAAGCCGCGCACTTCACCGAGCACGCCCTCTCCCTCGGCGTGCCCGAGCACGCGATCCACCAGGAACCACAGGCGCGCAACACCGGGCAGAACGTCCAGCTCTCCAGGGAATTCCTGGAGACGGCCGGCGTCGACGTGCGCTCGGTGCTGCTGGTGAGCATGCCCTACATGGAGCGCCGGGCGTACGCCACGTGCCGCAAGGTGTGGCCGGAGGTCGAGGCGGTGTGTACCTCGGCCTCGATGAACCTGAACGACTACGTGAAGACGATCGGCGACGACGGGCTCGTGATCGACAGCCTCGTGGGCGACCTCCAGCGGGTGATCGAGTACCCGAGGCTCGGGTTCGCCGTCGCCCAGGATGTTCCGGAGACGGTCCGTGATGCGTACCAGCGGCTCTTGGCCGACGGATTCGACAGCAAGCTGCTCGACTGACACAGCACCGCCCACCGAGCTGGTGTGCGCCATCCACCAGCCGAACCTGTTCCCGCGACTGTCCACCCTTGCCAAGCTGTTCGCTGCGGACGTGTGGATCGTCCTGGACCCGCCGCAATGCCGGCCTCACGGTGCGCGAGGTCGACCGGCTCGGCGGCTATCTGCGGGCCATGCGCGCCGGCGACGGCTGGCGCTCGACCCTGATCGACCCGATCCCCACCATCTCCGCGACGGGCGACGTCGTCCTGCTGTCACCGGAACTCGCCGACACCGCCTCCCCCGCCTACGACGACTTCCGGGCCGGGAACGTTCTGGAGCAGTCCATCGCCTCGATGCTGGAGAGCGCCCACCGGCTCCGGTACGTGGACGAGTTCCTGACCGGCCTGGACCGCTGCGAGGCGACCTGCGAGTTCTTCGGCTTCTGCCGGGGCGCGCAGGCCGGCAACCGGTACTTCGAGACCGGCCGCTTCGACACCACCGAAACGAGCTACTGCCGCGTGTCGAGGCAAGCCCTCGTGGTCGCCCTGTCCGATACCGTCCGAGAGGAGCAAGCCGCATGACCCTGCTCGAACTGCTGGAGGCATCCGATGCCCCCGTGATCACCGACCTCATCGCCGCCACCAGCGCGCAGCCGGCCGTCGGAAAGTTCGACAACCGGCCCACCTGGGACAACGCGAACGCCGCCCCGGCATTCGACCTCGGCTCCATGCAGTGGTCCGACAGCAAGCTCTCCCGTGTCGTCTTCCGCGACTGCAAGCTCATGGGCGCAACGCTCACCGGCCTGACTCTCGACAACGTCCTCTTCGAAGGCTGCAAGCTCGACTTCGCCGCCTTCACCCGGATCAGGGCCAGCGGCCCGACCGTCTTCTCCAAGTGCACGCTCACCGAGGCCACGTTCGCAGGCTGCGACCTCAACCGCGCCGTGCTCGACGACTGCACGCTGCGCCGCACCGAGTTCGAGCACGGGTCGTACCGGGAACTCGACCTGCGCGGCAACGACCTGTCCGAGCTGCGCGGTGCCGGGAACCTGGCGAAGGTCATCATCGACCGGGGACAGGAAGCCGAACTCGCGCGTGCCCTCGTCACCGAGCTGGAGGCCGTCTTCGGGGACGACTTGGACGACCCTGCCTCCGCGAGGCGCCGATGAGCCTGCACATCGCGGCGCCGGCCGACGTGATCCGTCGGCGGTGCGAGGCCACGACCGTACGGGTCACCAGCGGCGAGAGCGGCTACGAGGACGGGGCGGTCGTCCCGGCCGGACCCTGGCACCCTCCCCCGGACGACATGGTCCGCCGGGCTGCTTCCCCCGCCGCCGTCGACACCACGCTCGTCGAACTGGTCGACGCCGCCGCCATCGAAGCGCGCCTGCTCACCGCCCCGCACGTCACCCGGCTCGGCCGGGCCGAAAGCCCCGCGCGGGCACTCACCACCACCCACAACTACCGCGACGGCCGCCGTATCGGCCTGCACCTCGACAACTGGGACAAGCTCAGCTACCACGACAAAGCCCTCGGCCGTCGGCGCCTGTGCGTGAACCTCGGCCCCGGGACCCGGTATCTACTGGTCTGCGACGCCGACATCCAACAGATCTGCCGTGCCATCCGACCCGACCACGTGACGTGCTACCCGCACACCGATGACCTGCGGGCCTACGCCGCCGCCGGGCTCCCGATGACGTGCCTGCGGATACGCCTCGCGCCCGGCGACGGCTACCTCGCCCCCACCGAGTTCCTTCCACACGACGGCTCCACCGAGGGCTACGCCAGCCCGTCCACCGCGGCGTTCTGGCTCGGCCACTGGCCACACGGGACGTTCAGGTCCGCAGGATCCCGCTGACCCCACGGGCACCTGGTAGGGCGAGTGGCCGCCGTGCTGCCTGCCGGGCGGCGGCCCGACAAGCGCCTCCGCGGCACGACCGTGATCGGCCGGCGCCTGAGAGCACCGGTCCGGCTTCGCGGCGATACGCGGGGTGACCGGTTAGTAGCCACATATCCGTAATGAACGGTTGTGTTCCCTATCGCCCGGGCATACCGTCGGTAGTGGTGAGCGGATCCGTTCCCTGCCCGCCGTTCACCCCCGAACCCATTGGGGGAGGTGCCATGGCCACCTCGCGTGCCCTGGCTGAGGCTCCGCCCGCGACCGCACGTCGGGGCCAGCACCCAGGGATAGCCCTCACCGTCATCGCGGCCACCCAGCTGATGGTCGTTCTCGACATCACGATCGTGAACATCGCCCTGCCGCACATCCAGCAGGCGCTGAGGTTCAACACCACCGACCTGTCCTGGGTCATCAACGCCTACACCCTGACCTTCGGCGGGCTGCTGCTGCTCGGCGGGCGCGCGGGGGACATCCTCGGCCGCCGGCGGGTGTTCGTCGTGGGTGTGCTGGTGTTCAGCTTCGCCTCGCTGCTCGGCGGCGTCGCCCAGAACGCCCCCTGGCTCCTGGCCGCGCGCGCCCTCCAGGGCGTGGGCGGGGCGATCGCCTCGCCGACCGCGCTGGCGCTGATCGCCACCAACTTCAAGGAGGGCCCGGAGCGCAACCGGGCCTTCGGCGTCTACTCCGCGGTCGCGGGCGCGGGCGGCGCCATCGGGCTGCTGCTCGGCGGCATGCTGACCTCCTGGCTGTCCTGGCGCTGGGTCCTCTTCGTCAATGTGCCGATCGGCATCGCGATCGCCCTGCTGGCGCCGCTCTACATCAACGAGTCCGAACGGCACCCCGGGCGCTTCGACCTCACCGGCGCGTTCGCCGCCACGACCGGCATGGTCTCGCTGGTGTACGGGTTCATCCGCGCCTCCGACCACGGCTGGACGGACTCCGTGACGCTCACCGCGTTCGGCCTCGCGGTGGTGCTGCTCGCGGCGTTCGTCCTCAACGAGCGGCGCGTCCCGCAGCCGATCACCCCGCTGCATCTGCTCCGCGACCGCAACCGCTCCGGCGCGTACGGGCTGATGCTCTGCGTGGCCGCGACGATGTTCAGCATCTTCTTCTTCATCACCCTGTTCGTGCAGGAGATCCTCGGCTTCAGCCCGCTGCGGGCGGGCTTCGCGTTCCTGCCGATCAGCGTCGCGATCGTCGCCGCCGCCCAGTTCGCCGCGCGCAACCAGATCCGGTGGGGCCCGAAGCCGTTCCTGGTCACCGGCTCGGCCCTGGTGCTGGCCGGTGTCGCGTGGGCGACCCGGATCGACGTCCACACCACGTACCTGGGCGGGATCCTCGGGCCGACCCTGCTGTTCGGCTTCGGGATGGGTTCGATCTTCGTCCCGGTGATGCTCACCGTCGTCTCGCATGTCGCCCCGCACGAGACCGGCGCGGCCACCGGCAGCCTCAACACGATGCAGCAGGTGGGCGGTTCGCTCGGTCTGTCGATCCTCGTCACGGTGTACGGCACGGCGAGCCGCAACGAGGCCGGGCAGCAGGTCCGGAGCTTCCTCCGACAGGCCACCCCGCAGCAGGTCGCCCGGTTCAGGGCGAGCGGGAAGCTGCCGGCGCCGTACTCCTCGGAGGTGCTGGTGCACGGCATCGCGAGCGCCTTCCAGCTGGGGCTGGTCTTCGCGGCCCTGGCGGTGCTGATCGCCGTCGTCGTGATCAAGGTGCCCCGGCTGCCGGTGGCGGCGGGCGTCAGCCCTTCGGGGGGCGGTGCTTGACAGGGCGTCGGGCCGGACGGGAGAGTCTTAACAGCAATGGTTTTCATCTTCGAAAACCATGGCCGGTGAGCGCTGCCCATGGCCGCTGCCCACCGGGACCGACGTGCGCCGCGAACCCGCGCACCCCACGCATCCCCCCGAAAGAGGACACCCATGTCGCTCGACGTCTCCCCCGCGCTCCTCGCCCAGGCCCGGGAGGGCCGCGTCGACGAGGCCGACTTCCTCGAGACCGTCCGCGCCTCGCTCCCGTACGCCTACCAGGTCGTCGCCGGCCTCAGCACCGAACTCGCGGCCGGCGACGCCGAGTTCAGCACCGACAACACCACCCCCAGCGACGAGCAGCGCGCCCAGCTGCTGCGCGCGCTCGCCAGCAACGCCATCCGGGGCAGCCTGGAGGACCACTTCGGGGTGAAGCTCGCCTTCGTCAACTGCCACCGCGTCGGCGCCTTCCGCCCCGGCTCCGAGGATGGCCAGGCGTACCGCGAGTTCACCTCGCTGCACAACCAGATCCGCAACCAGAGCCCTGAGCTGCGCAGCTGCTGACACCGGCCCGTCCGGCGGCCCCCGTCTGGCGGCCCCGTCCGGCGGCCCCCGCCCGTCCCACCCGGGCGGGGGCCGCCGGACATGGCACCGTGTTGCGCCCCGTTGCGGTCAGGTGTCCGGATCACGTGCCGATCTTGTCCGGCCCCGGCCCGGATGCGTACGTTCGAAGGGCACCACCCGCCCCCGGCCCTCCCCCGGGGCCGCCTCACACCACGCGGAGCACCCACCATGTCGCCGGACCCACGCCCGCTGCAAAAGCTCGGCTTCCTCACCATCGGGCTCTTCGACGAGGCGGACCCGCGCCGGGGCCACGAGTCCACCCTCGACCTCATCACGCTCGGCGAGCAGCTCGGCTTCGACAGCGCCTGGCTCCGCCACCGCCACCTCCAGTACGGGATCTCCTCCCCCGTCGCCGTCCTCGCCGCCGCCACCCAGCGCACCAGCCGGATCCATCTCGGCACCGCCGTCACCCCGCTCGGCTGGGAGAACCCGCTGCGGCTCGCCGAGGACCTCGCCACCGTGGACGTCCTGTCCGGCGGCCGGCTCAACCCCGGCTTCAGCGTCGGCCCGCCCGTCCACTACGACCGGGTGCGCGACGCGCTCCACCCCGACACCGCCGAGCACGAGGACTTCAGCCCCCGCCGCGCCGAACGCCTGCTCGCCCTGGTCCGCGGCGAGGACGCCTCCGACTTCGCCGGCACCGAGGGCATCGAGGTGTACTCCCGCCGGGTCCAGCCGCACTCCCCCGGCCTCGCCTCCCGGCTCTGGTACGGCGCCGGGAGCCTGCGCTCCGCCCGCTGGGCCGGCGAGCAGGGGCTCAACCTGCTCACCAGCAGCGTGGTGAAGGCGGAGGCGGACGACGGCCCGCACGACTTCGCCCGGATCCAGGCCGGGGTGATCCGCGCGTTCCGCGAGCACCACCCCGACGGCGGGCGCGCCCGGGTCTCGCAGGGCCTGGTGGTCATCCCCACCGATTCCGCCACGCCGGACCAGCGCGCCCGGTACGAGGCGTACGCCGACGCCCGCAACGCGCGCACCGGCACCCCGCAGGGCCCGGCCCGGCTGCTCTTCGCGCCCGACCTGGTCGGCACCTCCGAGGAACTGGTCGAGCGGCTGCACGCGCACGCCGGGTACCGGGAGGTCGACGAGGTGGCCTTCGCGCTGCCGTTCACCTTCGGGCACCAGGACTACGTGCAGATCCTCACCGACCTCGCGACCCGGCTCGGCCCGGCCCTCGGCTGGCGGCCCGCCCCGGCGCCCGGCGAGGGCTGACCGCCCGGCCCGCCGGTGCGGCAGCCGTCCCTCCGCACCGGCGGGCCGAGGCGTATCCGGGGGTCCCCGGCTCTGGTCAGATGACTAAGCGCTTGCTTAAGCTCGGGTGCGTCGAGCCCGCCCGCACGCGCACCCAGGAGCCGTCATGACCGGAGACACCGCCGTCAACCGCCAGATCCGCCTCGCCCGCCGGCCCGTCGGGGAGATCCGGCCGGAGGACTGGGCGCACGGGAGCGAGCCGCTGCCGGTGCCCGGGGACGGGGAGTTCCTGGGACGGACCCGGTACCTGTCACTGGACCCGGCGATGCGCGGCTGGCTCGACGACCGGCCCTCCTACCTGCCGCCGGTGGGCCTGGGCGAGGTGATGCGGGCCGGCTCGGTGGTCGAGGTCCTCGCGTCGAACCACCCGCGCTTCCGGGTCGGGGACCACGTGGTCGGGGCCTTCGGGGTCCAGGAGTACGCGGTCTCGGACGGCAAGGGCGCGACCACCGTGGACCCGGCGCTCGCGCCGCTGTCCACCTACCTCGGCGCGCTCGGGATACCCGGCATGACGGCCTACTTCGGGCTGCTGGACGTCGGCGCGCTCAAGGAGGGCGAGACCGTGGTGGTGTCCGGCGCCGCCGGGGCGGTCGGCAGCATGGTCGGCCAGATCGCCAAGGTGAAGGGCTGCCGGGTGGTCGGCATCGCCGGCGGGCCCGAGAAGTGCGCGCTGCTCACCGGGGACCTGGGCTTCGACGCGGCGGTCGACTACCGCGCCGAGGACGTCCGCAAGGCGCTGCGCACCCACGCCCCGGACGGCATCGACGTCTACTTCGACAACGTCGGCGGCCCCATCCTGGACGCCGCGCTGACCCGGCTCGCGATGCACGCCCGGGTGGTGGTCTGCGGGGCGATCAGCCAGTACAACGCCGAGGACGCCGTCCAGGGCCCGTCCAACTACCTCTCGCTGCTGGTCCGGCGGGCCCGGATGGAGGGCTTCGTGGTGTTCGACTACGCCCGCCGGTACGCCGAGGCGGCCGCCGAGATCGCCCGCTGGATCGGCGACGGCCGGATCAAGGCCACGGAGCAGGTGGTGGAGGGCACGGTGGACGCCTTCCCGGAGGCCCTCGGGATGCTGTTCCGCGGCGAGAACACCGGAAAGCTGGTGCTCCGGCTCAGCTGAGCGCTCCCCGTGCCCGGGGCCGGAGCCCCGGCGGACCCCGGCGGTGGCCCGGGCCGCTCCTGCGGCCGGACCTCCGGCCGGGCCGCAGGAGGGCGCGCGGGAGGGCCGCAGGAAGGGGCGCGGGACGGGGCGCGCACGCTGTCTCCGGGGCGGACAGACGGAGCACCCGCGCCCCTGCACCGCGCTCCGGGTGGGTACCATGCGCAGACCCAGCCACGACGAGGGAGTGAACAGTTGTGACCAGCCAATCGGCCGCCACCCGCCGATCGCGGTACGTCCTGCAGGCCGCGACGGACCTGGAGGAGAACCGGCGCCGGCAACGGGACCTGGCCGAGGAGATCGAACGGCTGGAGCAGGAGGAGGCCATCCTGCTGGAACTCCTGGCCCTCGCCGAACGGTACGAGGGCCTGTCCGAACCCTCCGCCCTCCCCGAGCAGGCCCAGGGCGAGCCCGGGCCGGCCGGCCCCCGGGCGGGCGGCAAGCCGCGGCAGCCGCTCCTCACGGACCTCCTGCTGGACCTCCTGCGCGGCCACACCGGACCCCGCTCGGCCAAGGACCTGCGCGCGGAACTGATGCGCGACCACCCGGACCGCGAGCCCACCCCGCAGGTGGTGCGCAACACCCTGGAGGCGCTGGTCGCCAAGGGCCGGATCCGGCGGCAGAAGCTGGACCGCTCGGTGGCGTACACCCTCCTCGGGGACTGACGCGTGTGAGACCGGACCCGGCGGGGGCGGCGGGTCAGAGCCAGCCGCGCTCGTCCGCGACCCGCAGGGCCTCCGTACGGTTGCGGGTGCCGGTCTTGGCGATGGCCGCGGAGGAGTAGTTGCGGACCGTCCCCTCGGACAGGTAGAGCTTCGCGGCGATCTCGGCCACGCCGGCGCCCGAGCGGGAGGCGTTCAGCACGTCGCGCTCGCGGGCGGTGAGCGGGGAGTTGCCCGCGGCGATGGTGGCGGCGGCCAGTTCCGGGTCCACCACCCGCTCCCCCGCCGCGACCCGGCGGATGGCGTCGGCCAGCACCTCGGCGGGCGCGTCCTTGACCACGAAGCCCAGCGCGCCGGCCTCCATCGCCCGGCGCAGGTAACCGGCCCGGCCGAACGTGGTGAGGATGACGACCCGGCAGCCCGGCGCCTGCTGGGCCAGGACGGCCGCCGCCGCCAGGCCGTCCAGCCCGGGCATCTCGATGTCGAGGAGGGCCACGTCCGGCCGGTGCTCGCGGGCGGCCTCCGCGACCTGGTCGCCGCGGCCCACGGCGGCGACCACCTCGAAGTCGTCCTCCAGGTCCAGCAGGGCGCGCAGTGCGGTGCGCACCAGCTCCTGGTCCTCGGCGAGCAGCAGACGGATCGTCATGGCGTCCCTTCGTGGGGGGAGTCGGGAGCGCCCGGGGGCGGGGCGGTGACCAGCAGGCGCCAGCCGTACGGGGCGACCGGGCCGGCCTCGACCGTACCGCCCGCGGCCGCGACCCGTTCGCGCAGGCCGGTCAGGCCCTTGCCGTCCCCGGTGCCGCCTGTGGGGCCGTCCCCGGTGCCGCCGTTGGTGCCGCCGCCCGCACCGCCCGCACCGCCGCGTCCGAACCGGCCGCCAACACCGTCGTCGCGGATCTCCACCGAGGTCGCCGTGAGCAGCACCGAGCAGCGCCCGGCCCGGGCGTGCCGGACCACGTTGGTGATGCCCTCGCGCAGCACCCAGCCGAACAGTTCGCGCCGCTCCGGCCCGACGGCGTCCGCCGCCGTCGGCAGGTCGGCCACCACCCCCGCGGCGCGCAGCAGTTCACGGCCGCGCGCCAGCTCGCCGGCCAGGGTCACCTCCCGGTAGCCGGTGACGGCGGCCCGGACGTCGGACAGCGCCTGGCGGGAGAGCGCCTCCACGGCCGTCATCTCGGCGACCGCCTGGTCCAGGTCCCGGCCCGCCATCCGTTGCGCCAGGCGGGACTTGACGGTGATCGCGGTGAGCGAGTGGCCGAGGAGGTCGTGCAGGTCGCGGGCGATCCGGTTCCGCTCGGCCTCCGAGGCGAGCCGGGCCACCTCGGCCCGGGCGGCGAACAGCTCCTGGTTGGTGGCGGCGATCTCGGCGAAGGCGCCGCAGGTGAGCGCGGTGAACAGCAGGGCCAGGGCCTGGAATCCGCCGGGCCCGGTGTGCCAGGGGCGGACCGCCCAGGGCACCAGGAACGCGGCCAGCGCGCCGGCGGTCACCGTCCGGGCGGCGTGCTCGCGCCACAGCACGGCGACCGCGGAGACGACCACCGTGGCGAGGAAGAAGGCGTCCTCGTGGGCGAACGGCAGCGCGGCGAGGAACAGGACGGTCATCGCCGCCAACAGCGGTGCGATCCGCTGCCGTTGCCCCAGGGCGACGGCGGCAGCGGTGAGCGCGTAGCAGAGGCAGAACACCCCGACCACGGCGTACCCGGCGACCGCGGCGGACCCGGCGACGGTGCGGCTCACGGCCATCGCGGTGAGCGCGGGGAAGACCAGCATCCCGGTGCCCAGCAGGAGGCGGCGCCGGGCCCCCGCCCACGGGTGGGCGGGGGCCTGCGGCGCCGCCGGGGCCGACACGGTCGCGGTCTCGCGGTCAGGCTCGGTCACCCTCGTGCCCCCTCCTCAGGCCTGGCGAACAGGGTACGCAGGTGCCGCCCGTTCACCACGGCGGCCACGCCCAGCAGGGCGAGCCCGCACAGGCCCTGCTCGATCTTCATCCACACCGGGAACAGCCCGGGCAGAACGATGATCGTGGCGATCGCGACGATCATCACGGAGGAGATGATCCGCAGCCGCCGGTAGGCACCCCGGTCGCCGCGGGACGCCCGGACGGTGAGCAGCAGGGTCACGGCGGCGCTGGCCACGACGATGGCGCCGCGCACCCACACCCCGGAGGTCACCAGGGAGGGGTGGTCGCGGAGGACGAACGCGACCGCCAGCGTGGCGACGCTGAGGCCGAGGTAGGCGAACACGAACCGCCGTACGGTGCGGAAGGCCCGACGGGTGTCGGGGTGGTGCAGATCGGTGGAGGTCATGGGTCCATCGTGGCGGCGGGCCGGGCGCGGAGGGCAGTGTCCCCGCACACCGGTGCGGCGTGACAATTGTCAGCGCCCGGCCCGGCGGGCAGTGGCGGATATCGGACGTGACGGGCTCATCCGGTCCGGGCCCCGGCCGGTGGCGGCCGGGGCCCGGGCCTCACAGCGGCCGGAGCGTCAGCGCGAACTGCGGAAGGGCCAGCAGGAGCAGCACGGTTCCGGCCTCGATCCAGCGGTACTTCGCCCGGATGATCGCGCTGGTCCCGGCCAGCGCGGCCAGCAGCGGACCGGACGGGTCCCGCCCGGCCCGCTCGAAGGCGCGGCGCAGCCGGTCCGGCCCGGTTCCCGGGGCGATGTGCTCGAAGTAGCCCGGTCCGGCCGGCCCGGCGCGCCGCCCCTTGCGGTGGCGCGGCACCAGCGCGGAGGCGAAGCAGCCGACGGCCAGCAGGGCGCAGGCCACCGCGGCCCACCGCAGGGCCCGGCCCCCGGGGCCGGCGCCGCCGCCGTCCAGCGGGACGAACGTGGCGAGCACCGCGCCCGTGAAGGCCAGGAACACGGCGGCCTTGGTGTCGGCCCGGACGAGTTCCGCGCTGTTGGCCGCCATCAGGCGCTCCATCGCCGACAGCGAGGACGGGCCGGGCCTGACGGACCCGGACGTCACGGCCCGCGCCACGGACCGGCCGCCCCGCCCGGGGACCGGCCGCGCGGGGCTCCCGCCCCGCGCGCGGCCGCGGGCTCCACGGCGTTCCCGGCGTACCGGCCCGTGGCGTAAGACCGCCCGCGTCACCTCGGCACCCCGTTCGGCACACCGTGCGGCGCCCCGTTCGGCGCCCCGCCGGACCAGCCGTTGACGTACGGACGGGCCTTGCCGAAGTCCGGGCCCGGCTGCTGCGGTGCCGGACCGGGGACCTGGCGTCCGAGGGCCATCAGCCGGTCGCGCAGCATCCTGGACAGCTCCTGCTGCTCCTGCGCCGTCAGTTTGCCCAGCATGCCCGCCAGCTGGTCCTGCCAGGTGGTCTCGCCGCGGAGCAGCTCGGCGTGGCCGACGGCCCAGTCCAGGACGTCGCGCACCTCGTCGGGCTTCCTGGCGAGCCACAGGGCCGCGAGGGCGACCGGGCCGTCCTGGACCGCTCGGCGGCAGAACCGGTACTCCTCCTCGCTCTTGGCCAGCCAGTCGAAGGGCACGTCCGCCGCGTCCGGCTCCCCGAGCCGCAGCTCGTTGCCGTGCTCGCGGGCGGCGACGTCCGCGACGCGGTAGCAGAGGCCGAGCTGCGGCAGCAGGTACGGGGCCGCGAGGTACTGCAGCAGTTCGTCGGGGCCCAGCCGGGTCTGCGCGGCGGCGAACTGCTCGTTGAGCCGGTGCAGCCGGCCTTCGAGGTCCTTGCGCACCGGCAGCCAGCCCCGGCTGGTGCGGGTCCGGACGACCTGCGCGGGGTCGTGGACCCACCACAGGACGTGGACGTCCATCGACTCCGTGCCGTACGGGGTCGGGAGGCGGACCGCCCGGACGCCCGGGCGCTCCTCCAGTTCGACCAGGTACGCCCGGTCGAATCCGCGCAGGCCCGGCTTCGGACCGGGCCCGTCCTCCGCGCCCGGTCCGACCGGTCGGCCTGCCTCGGGGAGGTCCCGGCGGCGCTCCCCCAGCCGGTGGTGCGCCCCGGCCCCGTCGCGTACGACCAGCGCACGGTCGCGCCGCCCGGACCAGCGGTGCAGCAGGATCTCCCGCCACGGGGCACGGGTCGCCTGGGTGTAGACGGGCCGGTCAGTATCGACGGTCATCGGGGCCTCCGAACGTAGGGGCGGAGCGGAACGGTTGCGGCTCGCCGTGCCGCCAGGCCTCCAGGGCCCGGTGGGCGATGGCACGGCCGACCAGGTCGGGGTCGTCGCTGCTGTCGATCCCGGTCAGCAGCCCCAGCTCCCCGGGCCGCATGTCCCCGGCGAGGGCCGTGAGCAGCGTCTCCACGGCGGGCCGCAGCGGTTCGTCCCAGACCGCCTGACGGCACCAGCCGAGCAGCCGGGTGCTGGTGGCGGCGAACAGGTCCTCGTCGTTCAGGGAACGCCGGACGAAGGCCACCACGGCGTCGGCGAACTCCCCGTCGGAGCCGAGCTGTTCACGGAACCAGGCGGTGTCCCGGAGCAGCCCGGGAAACGTCCGGTGCGCGAGCTCCGCGTCCCGGCCCGGCTGCTCCGACCACTCCACGAACTGGCGGAAGACGGCCGACTGATGCCCGGCCGCGAAGAGCCTCGCGAGGGAGCGCCGCACCTCGTCGGCGACCCAGCGCTCGTCGTCCTTCTCCCCCCGGTAGCAGCGCCGGATCAGGGAGATCGCGAGCTCCGGCCGCGCCGCTCCGAAGTCCCGGCCGCAGGCGTCGGCCACGGTCGACCGCAGCCGTACCCCGCCCTCAAGGCTCCACCGGCCGAGGCGGTGCTTCACCTCGCCGGCGATGACCGGGTCCTGGGCCGCGATCCCCAGCGCGTAGGCGGCCGTGCTGCGGCTCTGCGCGCTCTCCGACCGGGCCAGCTCCCGGATGTGGCGCAGCGCCCGGCGGCCTCCACTCCACCCGGCGGCCAGCCCCACGACACGGCCCATCGGTCCGGCGAGGTCCGGTTCGTGCCCCGGGACCTTGTCGATCCACTCGGTCAGGAGGCCGGACACCTCTCCGTACTGCCGCCACACGTGCCTGAGCACCGTCTCCGCCTGCCGGTGCCGTTTGAAGCGGACCGGCTCCACCGCGTACGCGTAGCCGGAGGCCTGGCGCATCCCGTCGGGCGCGCACTCGGCGCGGATGGTCGCCAGCAGTTCGTCCAGTGACCGCCGGAAGACGAACCGCGGGTTCGGCTGCGGGCCCTCGGCCGGGCCGGCCTGGCTCTGCAGCACGTCCCCGTTCGAGCCGTTCGGGTTCGCTCGCTGCACCGAATCGAGGCGCCCGGCGGCCAGTTCGAGGAGCCGGTCGGTCTCCTCCCGGACGATCCGGTGGTCGAGGCCCTCCAGAACGCTCGTCACCAGCAGGAACGCCAGCCCGTCCGAGTCCTCGCGGAGCTCCTTCAGGAGGTCGGGGACCTCCGTCTCCGCCAGGAAGCTGAGCCGCTGGCCGAGGTCGGCCGGATCGGGGCCCTCCGCACCGGGCCGGCTGACCTCGTCGACGAGTTCGGCGACCTGGGCCGGAACCAGCTCGGGCGCCAGCAGCTCGGCCAGCTCCGGCTCCAGCCGGTCCGTCAGCTCCCGGCGACGCGCCTCGTCCGGCACGGCCGCCGCCAGCCGCGCGTCGAAGACCGCGCGCGGCACCGGCGGCGTGTAGGCCACCGGGCCGGTGTCCAGCTCACGGGCGAGGCGGCGGAGCGTGTGCGGGTCGTGCGGCAGCAGGACCACCATGCGGGCGTCGGCCGCCTGCAGCCGTTCGCGCAGCTTGGCGACCGCCGTCGGCCCGAGCCGGACCTCGGGTGACAGGCCGTGCACCAGGTAGCCGCGTGCCCCGGTGTGGGTGGGCCGCCAGGTGGACAGGTCGGAGTCGCTGTCGAGCGCGCGCAGCGCGGGGCTGCTCCCGCTACCTTCGAACAGCAGGTTGAGGGCCGTCGTCCGCCGTCCGGTGCCGGGCTCCCCCACGAGGAGGAGCAGCCCGGTGCGGAGCTGTTCCGACGCTTCGGCGAAGCAGTCGGGCCGGGCGAACCCGGTCCGGGCCTCCATCACCTCCGCCAAGGAGATCGGCCCGTCCTGCGCCTCCACCCGCAGGCCGCCGCCGGGGGCCGCGTCGGCGCCGCCGTTCTCGACCCGCTGGTCCCCGTGCACCGAACCGGTGTTGATGTTGCCGTTCGGCGCGTAGATGAAGGGCCCTCGGTCATCCCGCCAGGCGCCGAACCGGTTCGCGAACTCGCGGTCGAAGTCGTCGAGGTCCGGGTCGTCCGCCGGGTCCCCCGGGTCCGGCGCACCGGCGCCGGGGGGCGCCACGACGGCCGGCCCTTCGATGGCCGGGCGCTCGTCCGGCCGCTCGTCCGGGCTCATCGGTGGTGCTCGTTCTTGTCGCCGTGGACGGTGTCGCCTTGTGTGCCGTGGACCGTCCCGGCCTTGTTGCCCGCCACGTAGTCGCCGCCGAAGCCGCTGACGGAGTCGCCCCGCACATTGGTGACGTTCTGGCCGCCGTGCACCGTGCCGCTGTTGGTGTTGCCGTGGTCGGCCCGCTGGTTGACCAGCGTCCTCGGCCCGCGGCGGCCCTCCGGACGTCCGGCCGAGGCCCCGCCGTCCGCATCCCCGCCGCCGCGCTTCCCCTGCTCCTTCTCCTGCTGCTCGACGACGGCGTCTCCGAGGATCCTGCGGTCGTACAGGTTCCCCGACGGCGCGGGCACGTAGAGCCAGGCCCGCTGGTCGAAGCGCTTGCCCTCCACCGTCGCGGGCACCTCGATGAAGTGGTCGGGGTGGCGTCCGGTGAACCCGCCGGCCACCGTGTCCTGGTAGCAGCGGTCGGACAGGATGGCTGCCACCTGGGTGACGCCCTCGTTGGAGGCGGCCAGCACGGCCTTCACCGGGCGGGAGTCGAGCAGCCGGTGGGTGTCGTTGCGCGGGGTGCCGTTGCCGTCGAACTCGCCGCCCGTGTCCGGGAGCGGGCCGATGTTGAGGCTGACCCGCAACCGGATGCGCACGGTGCCGGCCGAGTGCACGTTGAACTCGGTGAGCACCTCCTGGAGGGTGTGCAGCCAGGGGTGGATCAGGTAGGGCATCCACGCCGGGTCGAAGCCGAACACGTAGCCGTCGCCGGTGGAGTTCGGGAACCTCCGGTCGGCCCAGACCTCGGCCAGTCCGGCCCGCTCGAAGGACCACTGGAGCAGCTGCGGGACGTTCTGGCTGATCCTGCCGTGTTCGATCGCCGGGTATCCGGTGAAGTCCTTGGCGTCCACGGCGACGATGCCCCGGTAGGGCGGGAGGTGCCGACTGCGGCTGTAGGGCAGGGCGCTGGCCTCGGGCAGCGGCTGGTCGAACTCCGTCATCTCTGCTCCTTGTGGTTCCCGTACTGACCTTGCGTCACCAAGCTTCGCGAGGCCGCGTCGTCCGGTGTGCCCACTCGGTGCGGAAACGTGGTGACGGAGGTCACACGGAGGTCCGGGGCGTCAGGCGCGGGGCGTCCCGGCGGCCCGCCGGAGCGCGGGGAGGTCGCCGATGGTGATCGCCCGCCGCCCCGCCTCGACGCGGTGGGCGGCCAGCCCGGCGAGCGCGGCGGTGACGGTGTTCCGGGACACGCCGAGGTGCTGGGCCAGTTCGTCACGGGTCAGCGCGAGTTCGACCCGCCCCGCCCCGCGTGCCCCGCGCGCCCCGCCGGCCCCGTCGGCCCCGGCGGAGACGTCCGCCAGCGCGACGAGCGCTGCCGCCAGCCGTGGCAGGACGTCGCCGCCGGACCGGGCCAGGTCGGACTCCCGCAGCCGGCCCATGGCGTAGCGCACCATCACGGGGAACAGGTCCTGCTCGCCGACGAAGCGCAGGAACACCGTCTTGGCCAGCACCGCGACCGTGCAGTCCGTTATCGCTTGGACGCTCGCGGACCGGACCCCGTCGTCCAGGACGGCGACCTCGCCGAGCAGTTCGCCGGGCCCGCGGAACGCCAGCAGTCTGACGTCGCCGTCGCGCTCGCGGCGGCTCACCTTGGCCACCCCGGACAGCAGGGCGAGGACGTGCGTGCCGGCCTCGCCCTGGCGCAGCAGGGTGGCACCGATCGGGTGCCTGCGCTCGAACGCGCCCTCCAGCATCCGCGTCCAGGCCTCCTCGCCCATCAGGCGGCGCAGGGTCCGGTCGAGCGGGCCCGGGGCCCGGGTGCCGTGTTCGGTCATGCGAAGACCCTAGGAGAAGACCCCGGGTCCCGGCGTGGAAGCCGGTGTTCGGGGTGGGGGGAACGCTCGCCCGGAGGTGTGCGGTGGGGTCCTCCTGTGGGTGATCGGGGGGTGGCGGGTTGACGGACGGGCGTGGGCCTAGCACGAACTCGGCTCGCGGTGGGGGGACTTGGCACGGAAACCCTTCGCATGGGCGAATCCTGGCCGGGTTGGCGGTGCGACGGCGGCCGGGCGAGAAGCCTGGTGCGGGGCGGCCTCCCCGCGGGTGCGGGACTGGTGTGCGAGATGTCGGGCATGTCCGGCACGTCGCCACAAGTCGGTTGAGGGACAGTATTTTTGAGTTTCGGTCAGGATTGTCCTGAACTTGGCTATGCTGCAGCACCATGCCTCCGGAGCCGGCCGCCGCCCGTCCCCGTACTGTTCCGATCGTTTGAGGATGCTGAATGCTTCGAGCTGGATCGTCACACGCCAGACGGCGCCCTGCGCCCCTGCTCGGCTGGCTGTTGCCGACGGCCGTGATGGCGGCGGCCGTGGCGGCCGCCGCGGCGGTGGTGTCCGTCGGGGCCCGGGCCGGGGTGCTGTGGTGCGGGGCGACGGGCACCGTGCTGGTGGCCGTGGTGGCCGCCGAGTCGGCCCGCCGGGGGCGGGCGCTGAAGGAGCTGCGCGAGCGGCACGCCCGACAGCTGGACGACGTGCAGCGCCGCCTGGCCGGGCAGGAGGACGAACTGGCGCGGCTGGCCGAGGTCGAGCTGCGCCGGGTGGTCGCCGGGGCCCGCTACGGGTACTCGATGGACGTCCTGGTGAGGAACATCGAGCAGGACGTCGTGCCGGTCTCGCCCAGGTTCCGCAAGTCCCTGGTGGCGCTGGCGCAGGGCGTCGCCGTCGCCGTCGACGACGAGGTCAGCCGGCGTGACTCCGCCGAGCGCGCCTTCGTCAACATCGCCCGTCGGGTCCAGGCGATCATCCACCGGCAGGCCAAGGACCTGCGGGAGATGGAGGACCGGCACGGCAACGACCCGGCGGTCTTCGACGACCTGCTGCGCCTGGACCACGGCAACGCCCTGACCGGCCGCCTCGCCGACAGCATCGCCGTCCTGTCGGGCGCCCGGCCCGGGCGCCAGTGGACCCGGCCGATCGCCCTGTACAGCGTGCTGCGCGGCGGCATGTCCCGGATCCTGGAGTACCAGCGGGTGGACCTGCACCCGGTGGCGCAGATCTCGGTCACCGGTCCGGCCGTCGAACCGCTGATCCACGCCGTCTCCGAGCTGCTCGACAACGCCACCCGCTACTCGCCGCCGCACACCCACGTGCACCTGAGCGCCTCCGAGGTGCAGAGCGGGATGGCGATCGAGATCGAGGACGGCGGCCTCGGCCTCACCGACGAGGCCCGGGCCCGCGCCGAGCAGGCGATGCGCGAGGCCATGGTCTCCAAGGACTTCGACGACCTCACCGAGTCCCCCCGGCTGGGCTTCGCCATCGTCGGCCGGCTCTGCCAGGCGTACGGCTTCCAGGTCTCGCTGCGGCGCTCCGCGTACGGCGGCGTGCGCGCGGTGCTCGTCGTGCCGCAGGAACTGCTCACCACCGCTCCGCCGACCGGCCGGGCGCACGGCATCGGCGCCTTCTCGGGGCCGCGCCCGCTCCCGCCGAACCCGCCCCGGCACGCGGCGCCGACCCGGCCGTGGGGGGCCCGGACGACCTCGGCCGGCGTCGGCCCGTCCTACGGCTCGACCAACCCGTGGGGTCCGCCGGCCTCCTCCATGGCGGCCGGGGACGACGAGGTGATCGTGACCGAGCGCACGGCCAACGGACTGCCGCAGCGCCGGCGCCGCCCCTCGATGACCCGTACCTTCGCCGCGCCCGCGCGCACCGCGCCCTCCGCCCCGCAGCCCGCCGGTCCGACGGCCGGTCCCGTGGCGGGCCCGGCCGCGCAGGCCCCGCGCCCCGCCAAGGAGCCGAAGCAGCCCGGGCTGTGGCTGGAGGCGTTCATGGACGGGATCAAGGGCAACGGGCCCGGACCGTCCGCCGGTCCGGCCGGCCGGACCGGTGCGCCGGGGACCGGGCACCCGAGCCCCGGACACACCAGTGAAGAGACGGCAGGGAAGGGCGAGCAGTGATTCCGCACCGCAGCAACATGGACTGGATCCTCAACGACCTGGCACACAGCGTCCCGTACGTGCGCCACGTGATCGTGCTGTCCGCCGACGGCCTGCGGATCGCGCAGTACGGCACCGAGCCGGACACCGCCGACCGCCTCGCCGCCGCCTGTGCCGGGCTGCAGAGCCTGGCCGGCGCGATCGGGCACGAGTTCCCGCACGGCGACGGCTCGATGCGGCTGGTGGTGATCGAGGTCGACGGCGGCTACTTCTACCTGATGGCCGCCGGCGACCGCGCCTACCTCGCGGTGCTGGCCGAGGAGGGCGTGGACGCCGGGCTGGTGAGCCACCAGATGCGCGACCTGGTGGACCGGATCGGCGAGCACCTGTCCACCCCGCCGCGCAACCCCGAGGTGGTCGCGTGAACCGCCTCCCGGCCCGGCGCAGAGACGTGACGGGCACATGAACGAGCACAGTGAGGCGGTTGCATGACGGCAGACCAGGGCGGCTGGGACGGCCCCGAGCCCGACCGCCTGTACGTGATCACCCGCGGCCGCAGCGGCCCGTCCGGGCCCGGGGTCTTCGACCTGGTCACCCTGATCGTCTCCCGGGCGGAGCCGCCGCCCGCCCTGCAGCCCGAGCACGCCGCCATCCTGCGGCTGTGCCGTTCCCCGCTGTCCGTGGCGGAGGTGTCCGCCTACCTGGAGCTGCCCACGAGCGTGGTCACCGTCCTGCTGGCTGACCTCCTCGACGACGGGCTGATCGAGGCCCGCGCCGCCGTCCCGGCGGCGGAACTTCCCGACCGTGCCCTGTTGGAGGCGGTGATCCATGGACTTCAGCGGCTCTGACACGATGCCCGGTCCGGCCGACCCGGACCTGCTGCCGGACACCGTCACCACCGCGGTCAAGGTGGTGATCGTGGGCGGCTTCGGCGTCGGCAAGACGACGCTGGTCGGCTCGGTCAGCGAGATCCGCCCGCTGACCACCGAGGAGACGATGACCCAGGCCGGGGTCGGCGTGGACGACCCGACCGGCGTGGAACTCAAGACCTCCACCACCGTGGCCATGGACTTCGGCCGGATCAGCATCAGCGAACGGCTCGTCCTGTACGTCTTCGGCACCCCCGGGCAGGAGCGCTTCTGGTTCCTCTGGAACGGCCTGTTCGAGGGCGCGCTGGGCGCGGTGGTCCTGGTGGACACCCGCCGGCTGGAGGTCAGCTTCGAGGTGATCGGCCGGCTGGAGGAGCGCGGCGTGCCCTTCGTCGTCGCCGTCAACGGCTTCGCGGAGGCCCCGGCCGTCCCGGTGGACGAGCTGCGGGGCGCGCTCGACCTGCCGCCCGACGTGCCGATCGTCAGCTGCGACGCGCGCAGCCGCGAGTCCAGCCGGGACACCCTGATGACGCTGATGCACTACCTGTACGAGCTGGCCGCCCCGACCACCCGAACCCCGTGACCGGAGATCCCGTGACCACCCCGTTCCCCGACCGCGCCGCCGTCCCCGTCCCGCCGCCCGGCTGCCCGGCGCACGCCCGCCCCGGCGACCCGTCGTCCGCCACCCCGGGCGCTCCCGGTGCTCCGGCCGCTCCGACCGCGTCGGGCACCGCCGGAACCGTACGCGCGCCGGAGCAGCCCGGCCCGATCGGCCCCGGCGGCCTGCGGCGCCTGTACGGGCCGGACGCCGAGGCCGACCCGGCCGGCCTCTACGAGAAGCTGCGCGCCGAGTACGGCGAGGTCGCCCCGGTGCTGCTGCACGGCGACCACCGCGCCTGGCTGATCCTCGGCCACGCCGCCAACATCACCGCGATGCGCACCCCCTCGCTGTTCTCCCGCGACTCGCGGCTGTGGACGGCGTTCCGCACCGGCGAGGTCCCGATGGACTCCCCGCTGCTGCCGGTGATCGCCTGGCAGCCGATCTGCGTGTTCGCGGACGGCGACGAGCACCGGCGGCTGCGCGGCGCCGTGCTGGACGGCCTGAGCCGCTTCGACCGGCGCGGCATCCGCCGTCACGTCCGGCGGTTCACCACCGACCTGGTCCAGGTCGTCGGGCCGACCGGCCGGGCCGAGCTGATCACCCAGTTCGCCGAGCACCTGCCGATGCTGGTGATGACCAAGCTGCTCGGCATGCCCGACGAGTACGGGCCGCAACTGGTCGACGCCGCCCGGGACCTGATGAAGGGCACCGAGACGGCGATCGCCAGCAACGAGTACGTGGTGGCCGGCCTGCGCCGGACCATCGCCATCAAGCGCGAGGCGCCCGGCGACGACCTGACCAGCCGCCTGCTGGCGCACCCGGCCGGGCTGACCGACGACGAGGTGATGGAGCACCTGCGGGTGGTGCTGCTCGCCGCCAACGAGACCACCGTCAACCTGATCGCCGACTCGCTGAAGATGGTGCTCACCGACCCGCGCTTCCGCGCCCACCTGTCCGGCGGCCAGATGACCCTGGGCGAGGCGCTGGACCAGGTGCTCTGGGACTCGCCGCCGATGTCCCTGGTGGCCGGCCGCTGGGCGACGGCCGACACCGAGCTGGGCGGGCAGCGGATCGAGGCCGGGGACCTGCTGCTGCTCGGGCTGGCGGCCGGGAACGTCGACCCGGTGGTCCGGCCCGACCTGGCCACCCCGCTGTACGGCAACCGCTCCCACCTGTCCTTCGGCGCCGGGCCGCACGAGTGCCCGGGCCAGGACATCGGGCGGCACGTCGCCGAGGCCGGCATCGACATCCTGCTCACCCTGCTGCCGGACGTCCGGCTCGCGGTGCCGGAGGAGGACCTGACCTGGAGTTCGGCCTGGATCTCCCGGCACCTGACCGCGCTGCCGGTGGAGTTCACCCCGCAGGACATCGATCCGGACCCGCTGTCGCTCGCCGAGGCGGAGGCTGCGGAGGAGTCGGCGGAGGCGGCGCTGGAGGCGGTGGCGGCGGCCGAGGCCGCGCGGACCTCGCAGGGGGAGCGGGCTCCGGAACGGACCCCAGCGCCGACTCCGCTCGGCCCGGCCGCGCCGAGTGCCCCGGCAGCCCCCGCCTCCCCCGCCTCCCCCGCCTCCCCCGTCGTCCCCGCGCAGCGGCGCAGTTGGTGGGACGTGCTGACCGGCGTCTTCCGCCGCTGAGCCGCCCGGGCCGGCCGGTCGGCCCCGCCGGTCAGTCCCGCCCGCCTGTCCCGCCCGTCAGACGCGCCGGTCGGCCCCGCCCGTCAGACGCGCCGGTCGGCCCCGCCCGTCAGTCCCGCCCGTCGGTCCGCCGCCGGTACAGGGTGAAGGTGTCCACCGGTGTGAGGTCGCCGTGCGGCCCGTCGAAGGTGTAGTAGGTGACCTTCATGGTGGTGGTGCCGCCGCGCCGGTCGCCGGGGTCGACCTCGAAGGCCGCGAAGCCGTGGGCGTGCCGGCGGTCCTGGACGGCGGCCCACGGCGCGTCCTCGGTGAGCCAGATCGACTCCCGGTAGGGCGCGCCGGGCTTCGGGTCCGCTAGGCCGACGACCACCCGGCCCTTGGGCTGTTCGAAGAGGTCGTCCTGGGTGGTGGCGGCGTTGCCCCCGGCGCCGATGATCATGTGGACGGTCCCCCGCCCGGTGTCGACCAGGTCGGTGCGGGTGTCGGTCGGCACCGGGGTGCGGGTGTCGTTGGGCAGGGTGCCGCGGACGGGGTGGGAGCGCTCGTAGTAGTGCTCGTGGCCGCAGACCACCAGGTCGACCCCGTAGGCGTCGAACAGCCTGCCCCAGCTCTCCCGGATGCCGAGGTCGCTGCCGGAGCCGTGCATGGAGCTGGAGATCATCGGGTGGTGCATGCACACCACGATCCAGTCGACCGAGCGGTTGCCCCGGGCCGCGCGCAACTCGCGCTCCAGCCAGCGCTGCTGTGCCCCGCCGGAGTAGCCGCGCAGGTAGAGGTCGCCGGAGTTCTGGATGGCGACGTCGTCGTTGGCGAGGCTGATGAAGCGCACCGAGCCGACGGTGAAGGCGTACCACATGCCCTGGGTCTCCTCGTCGGAGGAGGCCGAGGAGTCGGGGAGGGAGAAGTAGGCCTGGTAGCCGAGTGCGCCGATCGGGCCGTTGCCGCCCTCGTTCTCGTGGTTGCCGACGCAGGGCATCCAGGGCCGCAGCCGGGTGGAGCGGCTGTTGTTGATGAACCAGTCGGCCCAGGTCGCGGTGCGGCTCTGGCCGTGGCGGCCGGCGTAGGAGGAGTAGCAGAGGTCGCCGTTGATGAGGTTGAACAGCGGGCCGACGCGTTCGACGGCGGCGACGATGTCGGCGGAGGCCGAGGTGCCGACCTGGCTGCTCATGAACACCGGGTACTTGCCGAGCGGCGAGGGCATGCCGTCCGGGAAGGTGACCAGGCGGCGGAGGTTGGGCGCGGCCTGGTCGCCGAAGCTGGTGAAGGTGAACGGGGCACGGCCGCGCGGGGCGGTGGTGAAGGTGCCCGTCTCGGGGGTCGCGCCGTCGTGGCCCGCGCTGTAGAGGTAGGGGGTGCCCGGGCGCAGGCCGGTGAGGTGCGCGTGGTGGACGTACACCTCCACCTTGTCGAGGGAGTCCCGGTAGGTGCGGGTCTCGGCCTGGACGACCCGGCCGAGGCCGCCGTCCGGCGAGCCGTAGCGCACCTGCGGGCGGCGGACGGACTGCGGGGTGATCCAGGAGACGGTCATCTCCGTGCCGGCGTCGGTGCCGAACTGGAGGTGCAGGCCGGTCACTCCGGCCGTTCCGGTGCGGTGCGGGGTGGACTGCAGAAGCGGGCTGGTGGGAGCGTCGTCGGCCGGCTGGGCGGCCGCGGGCGTGGTGGCCGCGGCGCCTGTCGCCACCAGGGCGGCTCCGGCCGCCGAGGTGCCCTTGAGGATGGTCCTGCGTGCGATGGTCATGAGGTCTCCGCCTGTCGAGTGGGGGGTTCGACGGGCAGTCACTTTAATGACATGTACACGTAAAGACGATCGTTTTGGCTGACTCCCTGGCTGACGTACGTCGGATTGACGCAATATCGGCGGTGCGGGGACCCCGGCCGGAGCGGCCCCCTCCACCCCTACACCTTGCGGCCCACTCCCCCGTACACCGAGACCAGCTCGTCGGCCGGGGACGCGGCCCCGCCCGGCTCCGGGTGCCAATGGTTGATCAGCACCACTCCCGGGTCGTCCAGTTCCAGCCCGGCGAAGAAGCGCTCGACGCCCTCGTGCGAGCGCACGTGGACCTCGATCCCGGCCTCCGCGTACCGGCGGGCACCGATCGAGACCCGGTCGGGCGCGGTGTCGGCGGTGCCGGCGGTCAGCGCCAGGAAGCTGCCGACGGGCAGGGCGTCCAGGAGCTTGCGGACGGGCGGGTGCGCCGCCTCGTCGGAGAGGAAGTGCACGATGTTGATCAGCGTCAGCGCGACCGGCTCGTTCAGGTCCAGGGTGGCGGCCACCGCCGGGTCCGCCAGGAACCGCTCCGGCTCGCGCAGGTCGCCCTGGACGTAGGCGGTGCGGCCCTCGGGGGTGCTGGTGAGCAGCGCGCGCGAGTGGGCCAGCACGATCGGGTCGTTGTCCACGTACACCACCCGGGACGACGGGTCGACCGACTGGACGATCTCGTGCAGGTTGGGCGCGGTGGGGATGCCGGTGCCGACGTCCAGGAACTGGCGGACGCCGTGCACCTCCGCGAGCCGGCGGACCATCCGGTGCATCACCGCGCGGGCGGCGGCGGCGCCTTCGCGCGCACCGGGCAGGTCGGCGATGACCCGGTCGCCGACCTCGCGGTCCGCCGGGAAGTTCGTCTTGCCGCCGAGCAGGTAGTCGTAGACCCGGGCGGAGTGCGCCTGGTCGGTGCGCAGGTCGACCTGCGGCGGCGCCTCGAAGCCGGCTTCGGTCAGCCAGCTCTCCGAGGCTCGGCCGGCCGCCGCGCCCTCCCAGGCACCGTCGTCCCAGACACCGCCGTCCCAGCCGCCGGTTCCCCCGGCACCACTTCCCCCGGCACCGTTCGCCCCGGCACCGCCCTCCCGCTCACTGCTGTCCGACGCGCTGCTGCCCGGCGTGTCGACGTCCACGCTCGCCCTCCCCGATCGGCGGATGTCCAGACCACTCAACCACAGCCGATGATCGTCCGTCAGGTGGATGCCGGTGAACTCCGGGTCACGGTGCCGGTGTTCCGGACGGCCGCGGCGAAGGAGGGCACCTTCACGGCCGTCAGCAGGGCGAGCGCCGGGCCCGCCGTGCAGACGGTGACGTACACCGGGATGACCCCGAGCCAGTGCCGGTCGCCCAGCCACTCGGCGAGCAGCGGGAAGGTGCCGCCGAACGCGGCGATGGTGGCCGCGTTGACCACGCCGAGGCCCACCGCCCGCACCTCGGTCGGGAACAGCAGCCCGGTGAAGACGTTGAGCGTGCCGAGCACCGTCGCGACCAGCATCCCCAGCACCACGGCGACGACCTGGAACGGCAGCCAGCCCTGGCGCAGCCCGACGAGCAGCACCCCGACCAGCGGGATCGGCAGGCCGAACCCGATCCGGGCGACCGGCAGCAGGCCGAAGCGGTCGGCGGCGGCGCCGGTGAGCAGCATGGTGACCAGCACCACGCCGAGCACCACGGTCATGAACGAGGCCGCCTGCTCCTTGTCGATGACGTGGTAGGCGGCGGCGTACTGCGGCAGGTAGACCAGCGCGAAGTAGTAACCGACCGTGCCGCCGAGGGTGTTGAGGAAGACGGTGAGCACCGCCCACCGGTGCTCGCGCAGCATCCGCAGGAACGGCGGGCGCCCGGCGGCGGCCCGGGCCCGGGCGCGGTGGAACTCCGCGCTCTCCGGCGCCGACCGGCGCACCCAGACGGCGGCCAGCCCGAGCAGCGCGGCGACCACGAAGCCCCAGCGCCAACCGCCGTTCTCCAGGCCGGACTTGCCGATGGTGTGGATCAGCAGGGTGAGCACCCCGAAGGAGAGCAGCGAGCCGAGGATGATCCCGCCGTAGGAGACCGAGCTGAAGGCGAAGCGGTGCCGGGGCGGGGCCGTCTCGGTCACGTACGCGGCCACGCTCGGGGCCTCCCCGCCGAAGGCGAGCCCCTGCACCACCCGGGCGAGGACGGCCAGGACCGCCGCCCAGGCCCCGATCGTGCGCTCCCCCGGGACGGCGGCGATGCCCAGGCTCGCGACGGCGATCACCGCCATGCCGAGGCTCAGCGCGAAGCGCCGTCCCCGGGTGTCGCTGAGACGTCCGATCAGGTACGAGCCGACCGGCCGGGCCACGAAGCCCACCGCGAAGGTCACGTACGCCCCGAGCACGCCGCCGAAGCCGTGCTTGCCGTGGCCGAAGAGGTCGGCCGCGAAGTAGGGCGCGAGCACGGCGTAGATGTTCCAGTCGAAGGACTCGACCACCGAGCCGACCGTCGCCGCGGCCAACTCCCGTCGCCTGCCGCCGGTGTGCGCCTCGTCGCGGGGCGGGGCGACCGCACTGCTTTCTGTCATGGCCCCAGCATGACACCGTTCGAGGTGGGGCGGAATCGGGCAAACCGGAGCCGACCGGCGGGCATCGCACGGGATTCGGGGCGGTTCCGGTATACCCATGTGACCGGCGTGGGTGCCTGGTGATAGTTGTGTGCGGTGCATTCGATCACTACACGAACCTCACGGCGTGCCCTGCCCGCCACCCTCGCCGCGTTCGCCGCCGTCGCCCTGCTGGCCGGCTGCACCGGCGGGGGCGGCGGCGCCAAGGCCTCGCCCACGACCGCCGCCGACGCCGCGATACCCAGCGCCACCCCGACCCCGACGCCGACGGCCAAGCCGACCGGCGCCGCCGACCCGGCGCTCAAGCCCTTCTACGGCCAGCAACTCGCCTGGGGCGCCTGCCCGAAGGACCCGCAGAACGACGCCGACACCTCGGCCCTCCAGTGCGCCTCGCTCAAGGTCCCGCTCGACTACACCGCCCCGGCCGGCGCCACCCTGGACGTCGCCGTGGTGCGCAACCCCGCCACCAGGACCGACCAGCGGATCGGCTCCCTGCTGCTCAACCCGGGCGGCCCGGGCGGCACCGGCGTCGGGATGGTCACCTTCGACCCGAAGCGCTTCGACGGCCCGCTGCACGACCGCTACGACATCGTCGGCTTCGACCCGCGCGGCACGGCCGGCACCAGCCCGCTCCAGTGCCTCGACGACCAGGCCCGGGACGGCTGGCTCAACACCGACACCCCCGGCGCCGACCACGGCAAGCAGCTCGCCGACGCCTGCCAGGCCAAGTACGCCCAGGTGCTCCCGTTCGTCGGCACCCGCAACACCGCCCGCGACATGGACGTGCTGCGCGGCGCCCTCGGCGACCAGAAGCTCAGCTACCTCGGCATGTCCTACGGCACCTACCTCGGCTCGCTCTACGCCGAGGAGTTCCCGGACCGGGTCGGCCGGCTCGTCCTGGACGGCGCCACCTCGCCCTCCTTCTCCCTGGTCCAGCACAACGTCGAGCAGCAGGCCGGCTTCGAGCGCGCGCTGAAGGCCTTCGCCGCCGACTGCGTCACCAAGAACCCGTGCCCGCTCGGCACCGACGCCGCCCGCGCCCCGCAGAAGCTCGCCGACTTCCTCGACGGCCTCAAGGACAAGCCGCTGAAGACCTCGAAGGGCCGCACCCTCACCTCCACCACGGCCTGGACCGGCGTGATCAGCCGGCTCTACGGCGGCGAGAAGGCCTGGAGCGGCCTGCGCAACGCCCTCGGCTGGGCCATGGTGAGGGACAAGGGCGACGACCTGCTGGCCATGGCCGACGGCTACAACGGCCGCGCCAAGGACGGGCACTACTCGCCCTCGGCGGACGCCTACACCGCCATCCACTGCGCCGACGGCGCCACCGACGCCCCGGCCGGCGATCAGCTCCAGGCCTCGCTCACCGACCTCGCCGCCAAGGCCCCGCTGGTCAGCAAGCACGACCCGCTCGCGGCGCTGTTCGACCCGGACTGCCGGATCTGGCCGTTCGCCGCCACCGAGAAGCCGCACGTCATCAAGTCCACCGCCACCGCGCCCATCGTGGTCGTCGGCACCACCGGCGACCCGGCCACCCCGTACGCGTGGGCCGAGAAGCTCGCCGCCGAACTCGGCAACGCCGTGCTGCTCACCCGTGAGGGCGAGGGGCACACCGGGTACGGCGCGAGCAGCTGCATCCGCTCCTCGGTCGACGCCTTCCTCCTGGAGGGCACCGTGCCGGCCGCCGGGATCCGCTGCGCGACGGACTGACCCCGGGACGACGACGGCGCTCCCGTGCGCCCCGGTTCATCGC